>CAZBUQ010000054.1:0-5544 GCA_964495135.1 uncultured Gammaproteobacteria bacterium | reverse complement strand
TCTCCCACCCGCCCCGCGCTCCCAAGCGCGCTGCGGGTGGGGAATACTTTTTTCCAAAAATGGAAACTCCGCGCCAGCACGCGACAGATGCGCGTGTGCTTGCGCGGGCGTTCCTTGGGTAATACGCGTTCAGGTGACCACTGGCCACCCTGCCAAGTGCTGAACGCAAGCCGCAAAGGAGGAACACCATGCGGCAAGAAAAAAAACCCCGCCGTCCTAGTGCGGTGGCCGATAGCATTCTCCAAGAAATCCTCAATCTTCCCCCTGCTTCACAGCGGCGCGTCGTGGAGGCATGGCAGAGCTTCTTCGCAGAGGAAGACGACCTTCTCTCGCGTCCTGAAAATCCACGCAAAAAAGAAGCTCTCGACCTCTTCAAGAAGGAGCACGCTAGCGATACTGGCAAGCCCACCCCCGCTGCGCGGGAATCCTCGCCTTCTTCTAGGAGGATTCGGGAGGATGTGCCGGCTGCAGACGTCGACGAACGCATGATGTGGGAGCTCACGCGAGCCGAACAGCGCATGGTAATCCATGTGGCCGCGAAGTTCATGCTCCGCCAGCGCGATCCGGCCTACTGCGCTCAGCGCCGCGCGAGGGCGAAGCGCCTTCTTGCCGCGTTGTTTGAGCCGCCGCTGGGGCTCTCTGACTGAAACGCGCCTAAAAGTCCTTTCGCTTCCAAGGCCGCTGGCTTACCCGCTGGCGGCCTTATTCTTTTTTCAGCCGATCCGCCAGGCGGGCCAGGCGCGTAGTTACCAGTACCACAAGCACGGTGATAAGCACGGCGTAAATAAATTTTGCCACGACATTTGAGGCACTGGGAAAAATCGCTTGAAACAACGACTGTATCGCGTCGTTCCAGGCCAGCGCGGCAACCAAACCAAAACCGGCAGCCATCAGTGTGGAGAGTTTTTCCACGATTTCGATTTTGATTGATTTTCTATTTTGATCTTGCATACAAAGCGACGATTCCCGGCAATTTTTTGCCGGATAAAAATTCAAGCATGGCTCCCCCGCCGGTGGAAATAAAATCAACATATTCGATCATACCGGTCTTCCTCATTGCATCAATGGTTTCTCCACCACCGATTACCCCAAACGCGCGGCCGCGTGACCGCGAAGCGAAAAGTCGCGCCAGTGCCATTGTACCATGCGAATACCGTTTTATTTCGTACATTCCAACCGGACCGTTCCACAGCAACGTACGCGCGCTTTTTAAATGCCGCGCAAAGCTTAAAATAGTACGTGGGCCAATATCTACTATTGCATATGGCGCAGAGCATAGCGCATATGGCCTGGTATTTTTTTGAATTTCAACTACCTCAAGCTTACCCTGCGGATTTTCCGGATCGCCGATAACTAAATCCTCGGGAAGAATTATTTTTTTGTTCTTGAGCAAAAGTTTGGCCTCGCGCACAGCTTGGCCATCTACCAGGGAAGCGCCCACACCATAACCGGCGGCCTTAAAAAACGTATTGGCAAGCGCCGTACCAATTAAAACCGTCTGCGCGCGGTAAACTAACTTCTTAATAAGCGCGGCTTTATCAGAAAGCTTCGCCCCTCCCATAAGCACGACCAAAGGCGGTTCTGGTTTATCGAGCAGTTTGCCCAAAATATCTAACTCTTCAAGCAATCTAAATCCGGCATAGGCCGGCAAAAGTTTTGAAACTCCGGCCACTGAAGCGTGTTTGCGATGCGTTACTGAAAAAGCTTCGTTAACATAGACCGGCGCGAGTCTGGAAAGTTCGCGCGCAAACGCCGGGCTGTTTTTTTCCTCGCCCGAATGAAGGCGCAGATTCGGAAGCATGAGCACCTCGCCAGCTTTCAAATTTTTCACCACACGCTCAATCTCCCTAAAATCCCACTTCTCCACTGTCTGCACTTTTCTTTTCAGCAACTCCCCCAACCGCTCTGCAACAATACTTAATCCTTGATCCTTAATCCTTGATCCCTTCGTCACTTTCGGTCTTCCAAAATGGCTCATCAAAATAACCTTCGCCCCTCGCTTTAGCAAAAAATCAATTGTTGGCAACGCTGCTTGAATCCGAGTATCGTCCGCTATTACACCACGTTCAATAGGTACATTAAAATCAACCCGCACCAAAACCCGCTTACCGCGGATATTTTTTAAATCCCCCACTGATCTCATACTCTTACATTATACATCTTTTAAAAGCATTCCACCACCCCAAAATACTTGCGAGATATCGGCAATCCGCGGCTTTGCGCAAAAACCACGAAGATAGTCCGGTAAATACCCGTCCTCCCACATAGGCCACACCAGCGTGTCCGCCCAGCGGTACAATAGCCGGGAATTCGTGAAAACGATATTGAATAAGCGTCTTACTCTGTAAAGTGTTTAAAATATTTTTTGCCACCAACCGGCCCTGCTCTATCGCGGCCTGCGCGGTAGCCGGAACCGGCCGCTGATCTTTAGGATTTATAAGCGTCGCGTCATCCCCTATCGCAAAGACATTATCAAAATTTTTTACGCGCAAATACTCATCCACCTCCATCCGCCCTTTACGGTCAACCGGAAGCGCGCACCTGGACAAAAGCGGAGTCGCACGCACGCCTCCGGCCCAAAGCAAAAGATCGGCAGAAATTCGCTTTTCGTGTTCGGGCAAAAAACTGCAGACCAGCGCAGCTTCAGTTTCCCCGGGTTTAAGCGGCCTTGGAGCCAGCACTACTTCAATTTCATTATTATTCTTGTGTACTGATTTAATACAGGTATCAAGCATAACATGCACCCCGAGTTTTGTAAGCCGATGATAAGCATATTTGCTGACTTCCGGCGGAAACATCCAAAGCACAGCGGAGAGCGCCTCAACAACGCGCACCGACCAAAGCCCGCGCGGAATATCTTGGAAAAGGTAGGCCATTTCAGCCGCAACTTCAACGCCAGTTGCTCCGGCGCCGCCAATAACTACTTCAAATAAATCTTTCTTACCCGCGCGAACTCCATTTAAAAAATCTTCAACTTGTTGACGTATAGACTTGGCATCATCAATGCTTTTCAAGGTACGGCTATACTTTTCAAGCCCTTCAATGTCAAAATAATCCGTCCCCGCGCCAAGCGCCAAAACTAGATATTTAAACGGAATTGACTTACCGTCGGCAAGGGTTATTGCCTTTCCTTTACAATCAATGTCCTTTATCTCTCCTTGAATGAATTCTATCCGGCTGCCTTTTAAAATTTTAGGTATGTCAATAGTGCATGCTTTTCCATCGTGAGGAACCGCCAACTCATATAGTCGCGGGAAGTAGATATGGTAAGGGTTGCGATCTAAAAGTACAACTTTCCACTCCGTGGAAACTTTGCGGGATAAATCAAGGGCACAGCGTAGTCCGGCAAACCCCGCGCCTAAAACCACGATATTTTTCATATTAAAGCAACCGCCCAATGTGTTCCACCATATCTACAAGATGTACCGAGTAACCCCACTCATTATCATACCAAGCCAGGACTTTTACCAAATCCCCATCCACCACCCGCGTCATGGAAAGATCCACCACGGAAGAATAAGGCGAACCGATAAAATCCGTGGAAACCAACGGCTCGTTAGTTACACCCACCACACCTTTCCAACGCTTCTCACCAGCGGCTTTTTTGAAGGCATTATTTAACTCCTCTACTGTAACTTTGCGCTTAAGTAGAAGAGTAAAATCGGAAAGTGAAACATCAATGGTTGGCACGCGAATGGCAATACCGTCAAATTTTCCTTTAAGCGACGGTATGGCTTCAGTGGTGGCTTTCGCCGCGCCGGTAGTGGTCGGCACAATATTGACCATGGCGCTGCGCGCGCGGCGCAGATCCGGATGCAGTGGCGGCGGAAGACCGTCAACCAGATTTTGCTCCGCGGTAACCGAATGGACAGTCGTCATCATCGCTTTAGCCACGCCAAATACTTCATCCGCGATGGCGACAATCGGAGCAATGGAATTTGTGGTGCAGGACGCGTTGTTAATCACTTGCGCGTCGGTCGGACAGACCGCGTGATTAACCCCCATCAAATATGTCGGCACTTCTTTGGCCGGCGCGGAAATAACTACCCGCTTGGCGCCGGCCGCGATATGCTGTTTGGCCGCCTCCATATTTGTAAACCGTCCGGTAGATTCAATCACCACATCCACTTTGTATTGTTTCCACGGGAGTTTGAGCGGATCACGCTCCGCCACCACCGGAATTTTTTTACCATCAACAATAATGCTATCGGCAGACGCGCTGACTTTATGATCCCAAATCTTAAACACTGAATCGTATTTTAAAAGATGCGCCAAAATTTTTGGCTCGGTTAAATCATTTAAAACCACAAACTCCACTCCCTTGCGCCCCCAGCCGGCCTTTAAAGTATTACGGCCAATGCGGCCAAAGCCATTGATGGCCACGCGAAGCTTCCTCATATCATTTCTTTATTCTTAAGTATTTGAAAGATTTCACTTGCGCATGACCCGCACAAGTGGATGGTTTTATGGTTCATCGGCATTCGAACTTCAACCGCAACACTATTATTCCGATCGATGTTACTATGACATACGTCGCATTGCCACACAAGCATATTCCTCATTATAATATAACGTACTGCTTATCCGATTATTGTACCATCAAATTTCTTTCTTCGCAAAAAGCGTTCAAAATTCTTTAAATTCTTTCCATCCATAAATACTACACTCAACTTTTTCCGCGCTGCGACTGCCGCGGCTTTTTGATCAAAAGGAACATTCGCTCCCGGAATCCATTTTGTTCCAAACATTTTTTTGTATTCCATCCACGAAAGTCGCAGGATTTTTTTTGCATTTTTAAATTGCCGAGGATCTTTATTATATACGTATGGCACATTAGAAAGATTAACTAACATCTTTGCGCCAATAGTTTCCGCGCGCACGACCGAATCATAATCGGTGGAGTGACCCGGAACATATCCAGCGCCGACAAGGATTTTAAACTTGCCCACTTTCCGCGCCGGATTGAGTACTACTTCTTTGTAGGCGGCGCTTCCAAACATCGCCCGCACAAGCTCCGCGTTAATCTGTGTCGCGCGAATTCCCACCCAATCTAATTCGCTAATTTGCTTAATCTCTAATCGTTTAAGAGCCTCCTGCCAAACCCGCGCCAGCTTTCCACCGCCTACAATAATCGCAAACTTATTTCCACGGCGCGCGTATTTTAAAATCAACGCCCGAAATTTTTTCAAAAAATCCGTATCAACTTTTCCGGCCTCTGGACAAACCAGCGATCCCCCGAGTGATATGACAAAGGTGGCCATGTTATTCAACTTTTTTCCTGCCTTTCACAAACACCTGTTGCTTAAAATGTTTGGCGGACTCGGCCTTGTTGGCTTTATACATGCTGGGACTACGAAATTGCGTTCCGCCGCCTTTTGCAGCTCTGCGAGATGAATGATTTTTCATAGTTAATTATTATATCACATCTTTATACGGCTTGATAATCTACAATCCGATACTCACCGCGCGCAAGAGGATTATTTACTACATCACAACCCAAACCTCCCAGCAAAGTACTAAAGCCCCCCCGGTGTCCAACCAACA
>CAZBUQ010000053.1:0-5546 GCA_964495135.1 uncultured Gammaproteobacteria bacterium | reverse complement strand
TTATCGCCAGCTCCGGACGCGCGCGGCTGCTTTACAGCGTGGCAATACTTCGTCCGCGCATCCTCATTTTAGGCGTAGCGCTGCGTCCAGTGTTCATCACTGCGGCCGCTGGCTTTGGCCTGCTGTTAGCTCTGACCATGTTGCGCAAAAACGCAACAGGAAACTTCATAAAAATAAGTTTGGGTATCGCCCTAATCTTAAGTGTTTTGCTCGCGCTTTTCCCATTACCAAATTTCCTAGACATGCCGGCGGAAATTAGTCCGACGCGCCGGGAAACCTGGACAATCGCGCGCCAAACTCTTCAAGAAAATCCACTTTTAGGAGTTGGACCGGCCGCTTTTGGTACCGCCTACTTGCGTTTCCGCTCACTGCCGATTTTGCAAACCCCGTTTTGGAATGTAACTTTTGATTGGGGGTCATCTTCCGCGCTTACCATGCTTACTAATTTGGGCTGGCTGGGCGGCGGACTATTGTTTATCACCATCTTGAGTATCTTCCTTTCCGGTCTAATCGCTTACCTTAAAAAACCGGAGGCGCGCTTGCTCACCGCGCTTGCGGGTGGACTGGCCTTATTTGTATCCTTCTTTCTTACGCCATTATCTTTTACCGGGCATTTCTTCTTCAGTACATTGCTTGGCCTGCTGCTCGCCCTCACCGCGACCGCTTGGCAGCGAAATTCTACCAGCGAAAAACCCTTTCCGCTGGTGAAAATACTACAGGGGGCTTTATTCCTTGTTGCTTTACTGGCGCTGCTAATCACACAAGTACAACGCACGCACGCGCAAGTGCTGCTGGAACGCGTGCTTAATACCGAAAATTTAGACCGCGTCCAAGCTGAAAATTTACTTATCAAAGCTGCGGATTTGGATCCTTATTTTGATGCTGCGCCACGACTATTGGCCCAGCTGCGCCGCGCAAAACTACAAGAATTAATCAGCACACTTCACCAAGAAAACGGACAGCTAGAAGCACAACTGCTACAAATCCGCGAACAAGCCGAAAAAGCCCTTTCCGCAGCGCAAGAAGCGGTTCGCCGCGCGCCAAAAAATACGGCCAACTTAATAACTTTGGGATCCGCATACCTTGATTTATCTCCTGTCGCCGCCGGAGCTAGCACTGCCGCAACCGAGGCATTCGAGCGCGCGAAAGAACTTTCGCCTAATGATCCGGCAATTCTGGTTAATCTGGCTTTGGCTCGCGCGGCTGTAGCTACGCGCGCTGAAGAAACTGCCAAACCAACACTGCTCCAAGATGCACAGGAACTGCTCAAAACCGCAACCGAAATACGTCCGAATTTTCCTTTTGCCCATCTTGAGCTAGCCAGACTTTTGGCCCAGCAGGGCGCAACTGATGAGGCCAAACAAGTCTACGCGCAGGTCCGTACGCTCGTACAAGGCGATCCGAGTTTAAACTACGAGGTGGGTTTGTTTCTTTTGCAAAGCGGACACGCGGATGAAGCGCAAACCACTCTCGAAGAAGCCCTACGCCTGGCGCCAAATTTCCCCACTGCGCGTTGGTTTATCGCCCACACTCATGAGCAGAAAAATGACCTATCCCATGCAGTTGAACAACTTGAACATATCCTAGGGCTCAATCCGGAAAATGAGGCGGCAAAGACCCGTTTGGAAGAACTGAAGCAAAAACTAGCGCCGGTGGAATAGATTAAAGTTAGTGCAAAATTATCTGATAAAAAACATGCCCGGGATCCTGCCTCCAAGGACCCGGGCTTTGATTTGTAGTTGTGCGCCCTCGGTTACATCCACGCGCACTGGCGCGGGGTGAGCCGCGGACGCGGCTCAATGCGGCGCCGCTCCGCCATCGGCGTTGATGCCTCGGACAAAGCCCGACGCGGACGCAGGTTGGTCGCGACGCGACCGCCGCCGAACCACTGCACGTCGAAGACGACCGGGGTTCCGCGGGGAAGCCCCGCCCACCGTCCGTCGTAAAAGAGGACATCACCGCCGGAGTCGGCGCGGATGGTGCCAAACCCGCGCACCGGGCTGTACGGCCGAGCAATCTTTCCGGTCATGAAATCTCCTGGTTGAGGGTGAACTACAAAAGGTGCGGCTTTATCTTAATACAGACAATCAAAAAATGCAATCTTAAAGGTTGTCATGTTAAAAATTTACAAAAGTGACCGCCAAAATGCTCCCAGTAGGAATCGAACCTACATCCTAGGATCCGGAATCCTATATTCTATCCATTGAACTATGGGAGCAAAGAATTGGTGTGGATTACTTCCGTACTCTAATTTTATTTTCATCCACAATAATGAGCGCCTTTTGATTACCATCTTCATCCAGAATATGCTCGTCAAGTAAACGCCTCAACGCCGCATTTACGAATTCAACGGTTTGATTTTCTAATCGCAAAACAATAATCCCCAATACATGGGGACTCATGATTCTAAAAAAGTAACCGTACTCTACATCAAATGTAACAACAAGGTAGCCATTCGCGGCTGCATATTGAATTACCTGCTCATCCTTAGTATGAACTAACCCGACTTCCTTCACTGTGTGTACATTGTATCCCAAAGTGCGCAGGTATGCCGCTGTTTCATGCGACAAATTCTCATCTAGTAAAAACTTCACCATACTCTGCCGCCGCCCTACGCATATACCATTTCTTTGAAATCGGCAAGCACGGCCGCATATTCAATTGCCGCCCGTACGTCCTCTAGGGTAAGTTGCGGATATGCCTCAACAACGCGCTTTGTAGTATAGCCATGCGCCAGCAAATTTAAAACTAGAGACACGGGAATGCGTGTACCTTTGATAACCGGTTTACCCAATAAAATATTGGGATTTGTTTCTATACGCTCAATAGCTGCTTGTTTTGTGTGTTCCATACAACCATATCATAGCATACCACGATAACTTACGTCAATATTTTGTGTCCTACCCGATATACTTCATACCAAAACTTGCGGAGTGGTAAGTCAAAAGTACCCGGATAGTTTACCACCTTACCCCCGAATCCCATTTTAAATCTGGTAATCCCCTCCCATGAGCCGCGTGCGCCCTCACCCTGCCCTCTCCCTCGGGGAGAGGGGTAGCTTACGCCCCAAAAATCGTAAAATAAATAGCCGTCTTTTTTCGCGTCATTAATAATGTCCCAATGCAAGGCGTAGGGCGCCATGAACGCGCGCTCTTCATAAGCAGAAGCGCCGTGAAGATATGTAGCGGTATCTCCAAAATATCCGACCATTGCCGCGGCTAATGGCTTTTTATCCCAATAAGCAATGTGCAGGCGACCTTTCATTAAGCCATCTTTGCCAAGCACCTCTAACATTTTCTTGTAATAACGCTTCGGATGCGCGGAAAATTTATCTCGACTAGAAGTTTTTTTCAACAGTTGCCAAAACTCTTCAAACTGACCGGTTTTTACTTTCACGCCTTTGCGATCCGCAAGGCGAATATTATAGCGAGTTTTTTCATGCATGTCTTGAAGCAGCTCTTCCGTACTTTTGGAAAGCTCAAGCACTAAAGTCTGCTTGGGCTGTACGGATTGTGTAGAGCGTAAAGTGTGGAGCGTGGAACGTAAATCTTGTGGTGGTTCAACGCGCACAAATACTATGCCGCGCTTTTTTGCTTCTTGCTCCCATCCATCAATCAGCCCGCCGCGCGGCACATACCAATACTTTTTGCCGAACGGCAAAGTAAATTCAATCACCTGCGCTTGTTCATCTTTTGACTTATATCGATACACCTTTCTCCCTACCGCCTTTTGAAATTCTCCCCTCTCCCAGCTTTGTAAAAAAACGCCTGCCTGCGTTTTTTGTTTTAACAAAAAAACGTCCCACTCTTTAGAATTATCAATTTCCTGAACTGACATATTGTTTTATCGTATAATAAAGTACGCTAAAATACAAGCGTGGCGCCATTTGTGGCGCCACGCTTAATCTTTTGATGCGCTATAATTTTATCCGCCTTTTTTAATAAGCGCGGTCAGCATTGGCGGAGTAAGCAGCGTGGTCAAGATAACCATAATCACGACCACGGCAAACGTTTTATCATCCACCACTCCCAGCTGTTTACCAACGTTGGCAAAAATTAAGCCAACCTCTCCTCGCGGAATCATTCCCACTCCAACAATAATCTTGCGTACCCCACGACCCGCGGCGAACATGGAAACTACTTTACCAATAAAGGCCGCCGCTGTTACCCCAAGCGCGACAAGAAGAACCGGCAAATCAAGGAAGGCTTCTAAGTTTACCTGCATTCCGGTATAGACAAAGAAAATCGGTACGAAAAAATTCGCAACTCCGTCAATAACTTCTTCCACATGGCGATGCTCCTCATGGCGCGCTACTTCTTTCATTTCTTCCTCCAGGGCATGGCCATTCATCCTAGCGATAAGCTTGCGCAGTTTCTCAACCACGTGCGGCGCGGCAAAATGCCGGAAATGTACCGGATCTAAAACTAATCCTGCCGCGAAAGCTCCCACAATCGGGGCTAATCCGGCTTTTTGCGCGCCCCAGGCAAACGCCGCGCAAAAACCAAGCGCCAGCGCGAGCTTCATTCCAACTCCGGTATGAATTTTTGAAAAAATTATACCTAATCTAGGCGCGGCCAACTGCCCCACGATTATTGCGCCGATTAAAAATGCCACTGCTTTCAACGTAATCAAACCAATAGCTCCCGCGCTCACGCTTCCAACCGAAACAATGGCGGATACCACTGCTAAGATAAGCAAACCGAGGATATCATCAATCACCGCGGCGCCCAGCACAATTTTTGCTTCCTTACGCTCCAGAAAATTTAAGTCACCAAAAACACGCGCGGTAATTCCGACCGAGGTGGCGGTAAGTGTCGCCCCTAAAAATAAATAGGTGTTAAAGGAATAACCTGGCATAAGCCAGGGCCCGACAACAAAAGTGCCGAGTAAAAATGGTACGACCACACCGACAATCGCGACCAAAAATGCCGGAATTCCAACTTTTTTCATTTCTTTAAGATTTGATTCCAATCCTACTCTAAAGAGCAAAAGAATCACTCCGATTTCGGCAAAGGCAAAAAGGAATGGATCGGTTTTCCATTTTTCAATGCCGTGCAACCCTGGAATAAAGACTAGTGCGCCAACTAAAACACCCATAAGTAGCTCTCCCAAAACCGGGGGCTGACCAAGGCGTTCGGCCAGCGCGCCAACCCGTCCAACAAGCAAAAGCGCGACTAC
This sequence comes from uncultured Gammaproteobacteria bacterium, assembly GCA_964495135.1. Lineage (GTDB taxonomy): Bacteria > Patescibacteriota > Patescibacteriia > GWA2-47-26 > GWA2-47-26 > CAZBUQ01. The sequence continues at coordinate 368 of CAZBUQ010000053.1, read as the reverse complement.
CACCAAAAACACTGTCGCCACGTCCACGGCGTGCGCTGTGGCCTCTCCATTGGATCCTCCTTCAGAGGCAAAAACGGCAAAAGGAATTAAAATCAAAGCCCAGATAATGGCCGATCGCCCAGCAAACAATTTTTTCATAGTTTTATAATTTAATTCCTTTACCCTATCTTTTTCCAAGTACTTTGAGCGCGGACTTTATCTTATCTTCCGTGGTCTCCGCCTCACCCACAGATTGCAACGCTTCGCTGGCCTCGCGCTGGGAATAACCCAAACGTTTCAACGCGCCAATCACGTCTTCTGATGACTGTGAACTGTCGTCTGACGACTCGACAAGTATCCCCTTAAGTTCTAGCACAATTTTCTGAGCG
>CAZBUQ010000052.1:0-5617 GCA_964495135.1 uncultured Gammaproteobacteria bacterium | reverse complement strand
GCAAATTCGGGCCGTTCTATTCCTGCTCCAATTATCCGGATTGCAAACACGCGATTAAAGCCCGCCCAACTGGAGCGCTGTGCTCCAAATGCGGCGCGCTAATGATGGAGGGAACCAAAACCATTCCAGAGCGCTGCAGCAATAAGGAATGCTCCATGCATAATCCCCATAAGCAAACGAAGTGAATCCAACTTCACAACTATACTACCCCACCAAGAATATAACATCCGCCTGTTCCAGCGCCGAGCATCCCGCACCAAAGCAAAGCTTGGTACAGGACAGGTGCCTCCTTGACTCCACGCGGTAGGGTTCAGCCTGTCCCGTACTGAACCGCAGGTTCTAGTACTGGGGCGGCACCGGCAGTACGGCGGATTAATTTTCGTTGGCGTTCTACGCTGCGCTAGGAACGCCGCGAAAATTAAAAGACAGCCGGACGCGCTAACCCCTAAAACCTAAGGTAATAAGAGGGCGCACGCCGACTGCCAAAAACAGTATACAATCCACACCCCCCCCTTGACAAGATTTGCGTCAAGTAGTAAAGTATAAACGGTAATAAGGGGAAACCCTCAAAACCGGAAAATGCCCAGATGGTTCGCCCACCGGGCATTTTCGTTTTCTAACAACCTAACCTTCTAACCTTGACGGGCTTGACAGAAAACGTTTTTAAAGCTATGCTAACTACGCGTACGAGTAAGTAGTACCTTTAGTACCTTGACTTAAACAACAAAACCGAGTGCCTTGGCGCTCATTGAAGGAGTCGTCCCATGTCATCCTCTGGACTGCTTGCGTTGGTCCAACCGGACCTGCCGCGCAGTCCCCAGAGGCTGCGCGAACTCCAAGTTTCAAAGCCTCGCTTGGCGGAACAAGTAAACCGTCTTGGCGAGCTGTGCCGTACGCTAAGCGGAATGCCAAGCCGCGAACAGGGCAACGCCTTTGTGCGTTCAGTGCTGACCACTCCCAATACCGAAAACGGTAACGGCGGTACGTACGAACGATTTGCGCAGCGAGTTGCGGAAATTCGCAGGGCGCAAGAAGATCTGTCACGCTCTTACATGCCGGACAGTTATGTGGAAAAACTGTTTGGCGCGGACTATCCTGATCAGGTTACCACAGACCCGGTAACCTTACTGTTGACCGGATTCCAGCCCATGCCGGAAGCGTGGAAGCCCTCCGAGGTAGATCGCCGGATTTCCTTTGAAGCGCGCCGCAATCTGGTGCTGGCGCTTCTGCATTGGGATCTCGCGTACACCAAGCGGATCGGGAAGCAATACACGAAGGAAGACCGTAGTGAACTTACGGAATTCCTTTTGGAACGTGAGATCATCACTGGGCTGACTATCCCCACTGATGTTTTGTCGCTCCATGATCCGCGAAACGCAATGCGAACCCGGTGGGTTGAACATTTCCACGAAACTAGCGCCAAGCCAAGCTCAACCGAGATGTCCGAACGTTCAACGCGGTTCTACATGAGCGAACTACGATTGGACGACGGTCGAGTCATCCCGGTCGCGGTGGAAGTACGCCGAAAGAGATTCCTGCAGATTGTCGGCAAGATGTTGGCCGTGCGCGGCGCAGGAGTCCAGGACGTTGCGGATCGTCGCGGGCTGCGCTTCCTTTACGCAACTGTCGACGATATGCAGGCCGGCGCGGCGTTCATCCGCAAGCATCTGCCGCTGACGGATTTCATGACCAGCGACGAGGCTTATCGGGATACCACCGTACCTGAAGCGCCGCTGCTTCCCTTCGTGAAGGCGAATTTGCCGATGATCTCGTACTTCCGATCCCTGGCGGGTCACCGCGTGCAGATGCAGCACTTCACAGCCGCGCACCATCTGGACCTGCGCCACTCACGAGGTCCGGAGAATCACGCGCTCTACAACTTGCGAAAGTACACCTACGAATACGCGCCACCGCGGAGATCTCCACCGGGATCACCGGGGTCCGCACCGGAAATTCCGCTAGAAACCTCGGAGTCTGCTGCGATAGGATTGTTCTACTGGGAGTACCCCGAGAAGATCTATGGGGTGAAGTGGAACGACCCGAATATGTCCGAGGAGTTTGTTCACCACATCCTTGCGTCACTGCCCACCTAAAGCTGGCCCACTGTGGTCGCTTTAGACGGGTGGCGGCGCTCTCTTTTTTATTGACTTGACTTAAATGAACGGTTATACTGAAAAGATAATATGGATGAATTATTTAAATCACTTAAGGACGCGCTTCTCCAAACTTACAGTAAATCAGATCTCGAACTTATCGAGCGTGCTTATCAATTTTCCGCGTTAGCCCATGAAGGACAAAAACGTCTAACGGGTGTGCCTTTTATTACCCATGCTGCCGGAGTAGGTATACTCCTGGCGCAATGGAAATTACCGCCAACCATTGTCGCGGCCGGACTCCTGCACGATATCCCTGAAGATACCAAATATACGGTTGCCGATATTGAGACAAAATTCGGGGGCGATATTGCACAAATCGTGGAGGGTGAGACCAAGCTGGATCGTCTAACTTATCATGGGGTTGAACGCTACGCGGAAAATTTGCGCAAAATGTTTTTGGCCATGGCCCAAGATGTGCGCGTGATTTTCGTAAAGTTCGCCGATCGCATCCATAACTTAAGCACGCTTGAAGGAGTCCCGGAATATAAGCAGCAACGCATTGCTCGCGAAAGTTTGGAAATCTACGCGCCGATTGCCAACCGTCTGGGTATGGGCGCGATTCGAGGAGAACTGGAAGATCTTTCTTTTAAATATCTTTATCCAAAAGATTATGACTGGGTTACCGAATTAATAAAAGACCGCGCCCATAAAAAGGAAGAATATCTTGATGAAATTAAAAAAATCGTGGAAAAAAGGTTTAAACAAGAGCATATTAATCCACTTTCTGTCCACGGACGCGTGAAACGCCTCTACAGTCTGCACCGCAAACTGCTGGAAAAAGATCGCGATATTAACAAGGTCTACGACTTGGTCGCCCTGCGCATTATTGTGCCCACCGTGCAGGATTGCTATGCCGCGCTCGGTATAATCCACCAGCAATGGTCTCCGCTCAAAGGAAGGATTAAAGACTATATCGCGCAACCAAAACCCAACGGCTACCAATCAATCCACACCACAGTCTTTTGCAAAGACGGCGAGATTGTTGAATTCCAAATCCGGACTGAACAAATGCATGAGGAAGCGGAATTTGGTATTGCCGCGCACTGGTTTTACACTGAACAAGGAAAAAAATCAGTTAAAACGGATCAACATATCCGTTGGCTTAAGGAGCTTGCTGAAGTGCAAAAAAATATTCAGGATCGAAAAAAATTCTTGGAGGCGCTCGACTCTCTAAAAATCGATTTTTTCCACAACCGCATCTTTGTGTTTACTCCGCGCGGCGATGTCATTGATCTTCCGGATGGCTCAACGCCGGTGGATTTTGCCTACGCCATCCACACAGAAATTGGCCATCATTGCACCGGTGTACGCGTCAACGATCAAATGTCACCTTTAAACAGCGTTTTGCAATCTGAAGATGTGGTTGAAATCATTACGGATAAAAATCGCAAGAGCCCGTCTTCGGATTGGGTAAATTTCGTGAAAACCGCTCACGCGCGCGATAAAATAAAAGAAAGCCTGCGCAAAACTAAACTTAGCGGGTTCTTGAAAATTAAAAAATTGATCCGCAAACCCCGTTAGAAAGCCCTTGGCTTTCTAACGGGGCAAACATTAACCTCCGGAAAGTTTACCAACCAGCTCCCCGTAATCTTCATCGGAATAAAAATGAATAACCACGCGGCCGGCGGAGCCGCGTTTTTCAATTTGCACTTTGGTATTTAAGGTCTCGCGTAAACGCGCCTCATCTGCCAAAACCTCCGGATCTTTTATGCCAGATTTTTTTCGTTTACGGCTCGGTACGGTAAGTTCCTCGGTTTCACGCACGGTCAAACCCTTTGTTAAAATATCTTTAAATACTTGCTCCCGACTCTTGGGATTATCAACGGAAAGCAGCAGTCGCGCGTGCGCTAAAGTTAATTGCCCTTGCGCGCAGGCCTTTTGCATATCAGAAGGAAGCTCTAAAACCCGCAAAAGATTGGCAATAGTTTCGCGGCTTTTCCCGACTTTGCGAGCGGCTTCTTCTTGAGTTAGTCCAAACGCCTCAATTAATTCTCGGTATCCTTCGGCCTCCTCAATTGAATTTAGATCCTGACGCTGCAAATTTTCAATTAACGAGAGCTCCAGACGCTCCAAATCGTCAGCATGCCGCACCGTTACCGGAACCTTAGCCAGACCAAGGTTTCTGGCGGCGCGCAAACGACGTTCTCCGGCAATCAGTTCAAATCTTCCGCCTCCCTTTTCGGTTACAATTAGCGGCTCTAAAATTCCATGCTGCGCAATTGAACGCTCTAAGTCTTTTATTTTATCCGGATCAAAAAAAGTACGCGGATTTTTCGGATTAACCTCAATACTCTGGGTTGCCACAGTTAACACCCGAAAAACTTCGCCTTCCTGTGGATCATGGGGAGGCAGAACGGTCTGCGATGGCGGTTTCGGAGCAGGGTGAGCCCCGCCGGGAATCAGGGAACCTAAACCTTTGCCAAAAGTATCGGACATAAATCAGGTAATCCGAAGATTCACAATTTCTTCGGCTAGGTAAACGTAGGATTTTGCGCCGCGACTTCGCGGGGCATGTTCAAAAATAGTTTTGCCTTGAGCCGGAGCTTCCGCCAATTTTACGGCCCGGGGCACGACCACCCTAAAAATCTTGCGCGGAAAATAGCGATAAAGCTCGGCCAGTACCTCTTGCGAAAGTTTTTGCGCTCCAGAATACATGGTAATTAACGCGCCCAAAATTTCCAGATCAGGATTTAAATTCTGCTTAACCAATTGAATAACCGAGACAAGTTGGCCCACTCCTTCCAGTGCAAAATATTCGGCCTGCACCGGAATAAGCACGGCGTTTGCGGCGGCAAGCGCGTTTATAACAAGGAGACCCAAAGATGGCGGACAGTCAATTAAAATATAGTCGTAAGAGGAAAGCACCGGTAAGAGCGCTTCTTTAAGCTTAAACTCTCGTCCTTCCACATTCACTAACTCCACATTCGCGCCAGCTAAATCCATAGTGGCCGGAGCAAGCGAAAGTCGCGGAACATTGGTTGAAAAAACCACGGCGGAAAGTGGTGTCCGACCAACTAGCGCATCATATACGCCGGTTTTTAAAATCGCGCGATTCACCCCTAAACCCGCGGTCGCATTACCTTGCGGATCAAAATCAACCAAAAGCACAGCTGAACCCGAGGCAGCCAACTGCGCCCCCAGATTAATCGCCGTTGTAGTCTTGCCAACTCCCCCTTTTTGATTTACAATAGCAATCACGCGTGCCATAATAGTATTCAATCGTACCACAAAGTAGGACGCAATACAAATAAGCCGGAGTGGTGAAATTGGCAAACACGCACGACTCAAAATCGTGTGCCGCAAGGCTTGAGGGTTCAAGTCCCTCCTCCGGCATTGTACCGCAGACGCATCCCGCCGAGGCGGGACGCTCGCAAGGTCACGGGGTTCGATTCCCTCCCGTGGCATTAAACAATTTTATGTCACGCGACACACGTACGCCTACACCGGAAGATCTTGGTATC
>CAZBUQ010000051.1:2989-5689 GCA_964495135.1 uncultured Gammaproteobacteria bacterium | reverse complement strand
TAGGCGAGGGAAGCGCCGGTGAACATGTCGCCCACGGCGCTCGCCGGGTAGAGCCGCTGGGCGCCCAGGAGCGAGCCCAGGCGCAGGGGCCCGGCGCGCCGGCCCTGGGAAAGGATGCCCGTGCCGCAATGGAGCATGAGGGAGCCGAGGCCGTTTTTCGTAAGGGTGTCCACGACCCGGGCCGCGATGTCGTCGAGGGCCTCCTGCCAGGTGACGCGCTGCCACCTGCCCTCGCCGCGCCGGCCCCATTAGCCCCGCCCGCGCCACCGACTCCGCCGCCCCCATTAGTCCCGCCCGCGCCACCGACTCCGGCACCGACCGTTGCCCCGGCCCCGCCGCCCACGCTGGATATTTATAGCGCAGATAATCGGGTGCGCCGGCGCTGGACTGGCGTACAGCTAGATGATTCGCTGAAAATTCGCCAGCGCGGGATCGCAGTGGGGTGGCTTATGGGCGCAAGTGCCCCGCTTACCGGAGCTGGCGTGGGACAAACCCCGCAGGTGTTTGATCAATTTACTGATCAGGTGCGCGCTAAAGCGCGCACGCTGGATCCGGCTTCCTGGCAAAACCGTATTTTTGTGGATGAGGAAGTGCCAGCTAACCCGGCGGATAAAGGAGTCTTTAATATCTTTTTGAATGCATGGGCGGAGACCGGATTGTTAGGGTTACTGGCCGTTGTGGGGATTCTCGCCACGGTATTTTTCAAAGGCGCGCACACGCTCTGGCGCATGCGGAAAATCCCCGGCGTCTATCCGCTGCGAATTTTATTTCCGCTTTTTTTAGCCCTGATTTTGTATCATCAGACCATTTATCTTTGGGTGCATCCTTGGCTTTGGACGGTAATTGCGCTGACCTATGCGGCGGCTGATATGAAATATGATACGAATCAGCGAATGAAAGAGCAAATCAACGAATATGCGAATGGGTGATAGTATGATATGAATCAGCGAATGAAATTCTTATGAAAATATTGATCGTTGGCGGAGCTGGATATTTAGGAGGGGCACTCACCGATATCCTTATGCAGTCAGCGCACGAAATTCTTGTGTACGATGTTTTGCTGTACGAAGAGTCGTATCGCAAGCAAGTGCCGTTTGCGCGGGGAGATGTGCGGGATACAGAGAGATTGCAAAAGTATTTGGATTGGGCTGATACCGTGGTCTGGCTGGCGGCGCTGGTTGGCGATCCGGCTTGCGCGCTAAATGAAGAGCTTACGCTTGATGTAAATAAGCGATCATTAGAATATTTGAAAGATCATTTTCAGGGGCGGATTATTTTTATGTCTTCTTGTTCGGTCTATGGCGCAAGCAACGGTGTGCTTACCGAAACCTCTGCGCTTAATCCCTTATCTTTATACGCGAAAACCAAATTATGGGGAGAGGAAATTCTCCAAGCGCATCCCCAAGCGTTGGTATTTCGCCTCGGCACTTTATATGGTGTAAGCGATCACTTTTCCAGAATTCGCTTTGATTTGGTACTCAATACCTTAACCATGCGCGCGGCGCTGCACAAAAAAATCAGCGTGTTTGGCGGCAAACAGTTCCGGCCGCTTTTGCATGTGCGCGACGCGGCCGCGGCCATTGCCCGTGTGCTGGATAATTCCGCAACCGGCATATACAATCTCCACTGCGAAAATGTAACTATTCTGCAGGTTGCCGAGCGCATTAAAACGCATTTTCCAGAAGTGGAAGTTGAAATCACGGATGCGAAATTTCAAGATGATCGTGATTATCGGGTATCATCCGAAAAAGTGCGCCTGCAGATCGGATTTAATCCTAAATTAACCGTGGACGATGGGATTCGAGAATTAAAACAATTGCTGGAAGAAGAGCGCATTAAAGATTCATTTACCACGCGGTTTTCAAATTACCTTTATTTAAAGCCGCTGTTATCAGAGTATCAATCGCCGCTAGGGAAGATAGTTAAGTGGAATCTATGATGAACGAATTATCAGTCATTATTCCATGTGTTTCCACAATCGAAACTTTACCGCAATGTATTGATGGGCTGGCGCGTTATCTTATGGAAAATCCCAGTGATATTGATCTCATTGTTGCAACAAACCCAAGTGCGGACACTCCGGAACGGATTCTCGAATATGTACATACAAAATATCCATGGCTTAAATTGACTCTGCTTCAGCGATCCGGAAAAAATGTTTCATTTGGAGCGCTTACGCGTTTTGGAGTGGCGCACTCTGGAAGCCGCTACGCAGTGATTGTTTCTCCCTACGGCGAAGATGACTTAAGTATTATTCCGGAAATGCTTTCTAAAATACGCCAAGGCGCGCAGGTGGTGCAATCAACTCGTTATACAAAATTAAACGATGTGCGTCGGGTGTCATTGAAATTTCGATTATATCAAAGTATTTATCGGATGCTTACCAGGATACTTTTAGGATATGATGTTACGGATTCCACTTACGGCTTTAAGATGTTTGATCGCGCTTTTGTTCAGACAATCGGACTTACTCAAAACGGCTATAGTATTTGTCCGGAAATTACCCTTAAGGGATTATTGGCCGGAGGTAAGGTTGAATATGTACCCACGACTGTAAATCTCTCGCCATTCAATAAGGATTTCAAATTATATCGCGAAGGATTGGGGTATCTTTGGATATTGTTTCGCGGAACCGCTCATCGGTTTGGCATTCTTTGGTTTTAGTATGAAAATTTGCATTGTTATTCCAATGTACAACGA
>CAZBUQ010000051.1:0-2979 GCA_964495135.1 uncultured Gammaproteobacteria bacterium | reverse complement strand
CAACGAAGAAGCGATTGCCGAGCGAAGTCTTACGACTATTTTGCAATATATCGAGAAGATTCCCGCATTCTGTACCATACTTGTTGTCAACGACGGTTCAAAGGACAAGACCGGGGAGCGGGTAGAAGATGTAATAAGACAGGTAGGAGATAAAAGAAAATTGCAGATGATTGTTCATCATAAGAACCAGGGATATGGCGCGGGGATACGCACCGGGGTTAAGTTTGCCATTGATCAAGGTTATGATTATGTGGTATTTATGGATAGCGACCTTACAGACGATCCAAAATACTTGCGTGATATGTATGAAAAAATGAGAGAAGGGTGCGATTACATTAAAACCACTCGTTTCGCTTCCGGCGGAGGATATGAAGGAGTACCCTGGAAACGCCGGGTAATTTCGCGGCTGGGCAATAAGTTTGCCCATTATGTAACGGGGTTGCCGCTTACTGATTTTACCGCCGGATACCGCGCAGTACGCGTGGAAATCTTTAAGCACGTTACTCTTACCGAAAACCGTTTTTCTCTGATTGTTGAGGAACTCATGAAAGCTCGTCCGTATGTAAAACGTTTTTGTGAAATTCCCCGCGTGCTTGGAACACGGGGAAAAGGGAGTCGTCCTACGTCATTTCATTACACTCCCGCCACGTTCTGGAGTTATTTAAAGTATATTTTGCCGCGCAAGTGATTTTAAGCGTATGAAGGTTATAGTATTGGGCGCAACAGGAATGCTCGGCGGAATGGTTTTTGAGTATTTACGCGCACTTCAATATCCGGAATTGCGCGTAATTGGAACCGCACGCAAACCAACAGCGGATTTCTTTACGTTCGACGTATATGACGATCCGGCAAAGCTTCGGCAGGCATTTGATGGGGAAATAGATTATGTCATTAATTGTGTTGGCATTACGAAACCGTATTGCCATGATAACAATGCTGGTGAAGTTGAAAACGCAACTTATATTAACTCCATTTTTCCACATCGTCTTGCGCGGGAAGCGCAAAAAAGAGGATTTCGAGTTATACAGATTGCCACTGATTGCGTGTATTCCGGCACAAAAGGGAATTATACGGAGGCAGATGTGCATGATGCCCTTGATGCATATGGAAAAACAAAAAGTTTAGGTGAAGTGCATACTCCCAGGATGTTGCATATTCGGAGCTCGATTATCGGACCGGAGCGGTATCATAAAGCTTTTCTTTTAGAATGGTTTTTAGCGCAACCGGAAGGAGGAAAAGTAAACGGGTTTGATCATCATCGCTGGAACGGCATCACTACGCTGCAATTTGCAGAATTGTGCGGAGCGATAGTAAAAGGAAATAATTTTGATGAAATTGTGGCCTGCTCAAATGTTCATCATTTTATTCCTAATAATACCGTTAGTAAATATGAACTTTTGTGTATTTTTAATACGACATTTGAAAAAAGATTAACCGTGGAGAAACAAACCAACGATCAAGTTATTAATCGCACTCTTACCTCTCGATTTGACATGCTTGCCAAAATATATCCTCCGCGCTCTATGGAAGAGGCAATCCGCGAATTAAAGGAGTTCATAATAGCCCAGCATTTTTATACCATCCCAACCTAAGTATGAAAAAGAAACTCGCCATTATTTTAGGAATCCGGCCGGACATTATTCGCGCTTCTATTATATTAGAAAAATTGCGTGCTCAAACAGAGTACGAAATTATTTTTATTTGGTCAGGACAACATTACTCGGACAATCTTAAGGATATTTTTTTCCGCGAGCTGCGAGTTGCGCCGCCGGAAATTGAACTGGGGGCAACAGGTGAAAATGACGCGGAGGTTTCCGCGGCGGTAATATCAAAACTCTATCCGGTATTAGATAAGCTTCGGCCGGAAGCCGCCGTATTTTTGGGTGATACCAATACGGTCGTGGGATGCCTTGCCGCGGCGCAGCTGAATATTCCCATTGTGCATATTGAAGGATGCATGCGCTCTTATGATTGGCGGATGCCGGAGGAGAAGTATCGTACCACCATTGATCATCTTGCCGATGTGATTTACGCATATTTTGAAGAATATAAACTACAGGGAATAGCAGAAGGATTGAATCCGGAAAATATTGTCGTGACAACTAATCCCATTGTGGATGTATTACAGCGCTATTATTTTAATGTAAAAGAAAAATTTGATGCCATGGCTTCCCCGGAATTTTTTAAAAAGCGTGAAATTGAGAAAGGGGAGTATTATTTAATGACCTGGCATCGGCGAGAAAATGTGCAAAATCGTTTGTCGGTCGAAGCCATTATACGACTGCTTACAAAAATTGACCGCAAAGTATATTTGCCTTTGAGCTACCGAACTCAAAAAGTGTTGAAGGAATACGGGTTTTCTCTTCCACAAAATGTCATTATGGTCGATCCAGTGGGATATACTGAAATGCTTTTGCTTTTGGCAAACAGTCGGGGAGTAATTACTGATTCGGGCACCGTAGTTGAAGAAGCCTGCGTACTTGGCGTGCCCTCGGTGCAAATGCGCAAATCAACCGAGCGTCCGCAAGTATATGACGCGGGTGCGGCAATCAAATTTGATCCGGCCGCACCGGATCAATATCCATCAGAAGTCGTGCTTGAGAAATTGGAGAGTTTGTATGGTAAAACATGGACAAGTCCATTCGGAGACGGCAAAGCCTCCGAGCGTATTGTGAATGACTTACTCGAGCGGCTTGCCAACAACACATTTTCTCGCCATAAGCCGGAACAATATCATCTCAATGTAGCTCGATCATATCGAGAAGATGAACTTGTTTGACGCGCCATCTCCATGGAACAACCCCCTATTATATTTTATTTTGTCGGTATAGGGTGTACTGTGCTTGCCGGTACGGTAACTTATTTTTTCTCGCGCCGATCTCAAAGAGGATTCACCCGTATTGTTATGAATCTGGCATGGTTCATTCCGCTCTTTTTGTTTTTAGCTCCGAAGCGTCGGCTCAAGTTGCAAATGAAGCG
>CAZBUQ010000050.1:2841-5707 GCA_964495135.1 uncultured Gammaproteobacteria bacterium | reverse complement strand
TTTGTCTCGAGAATTTCCGGTCATGGCAATCATAACTCGCGATCAACTTTACGACAAAATGTGGAGTAATCTAGAAGAAATTCGCGCGCGCAACGCCCCGATTATTGCGGTGGCAAGCGAGGGTGATGAAAGAATTAAAGAGCTTGCGGATCATGTGCTCTATGTCCCGCAGACCATGGAACTTTTACAGCCGCTTTTAAATACCATACCGTTGCAGCTTTTTGCGTATCATATGGCTATAATTTTAAAGCGGGATGTGGACCGTCCGCGCAATTTGGCCAAAAGTGTAACTGTTGAATAAGAATCATGAATTATGAATCAGGGGTTGAGAAAACGTGTTGTTGCAGTGGGGGGCGGAAATGGAACAGCGATTACGCTGCGTGGGTTGAAGGTTCATCAAGATAAACTCAAGCTTTCTGCTGTGGTGGCTATGACTGATTCTGGCGGGGCAAATGGGGAGTTGAGTCGCCGTTTTAGAGTTTTACCTTCTGCCGATATTTTGCGTGCCGTGTTGGCTCTTTCTCCCTATGACTATAAGCTCCTGCACAAGATTTTCCGGGATAATCGTTTTTCCGAGGGTGATTTTAAAGGACATTATCTTGGCAATCTTTTTTTGATGCTGGCCGTTAAGGAAGAAAATGATTATGTGCGCAGTGTGCGTTATTTAGAAGCAGCAGTGGAAGCTTGCGGGCGAGTCTATCCCGCGACACTTGGGATGACAAAGTTATGCGTGGAGCTTGAAGATGGTTCCAAAGTTGAAGGAGAAGCCGAAATTGATCGCCCAACCTACGAGCGTTCTAAAAAGATAATGCGGGCTTGGCTTTTTCCAGAGGTTGAAGCATACAGAGAGGCAATCGCACAAATTAAAAGCGCTGACTATGTTATCTTAGGCCCGGGTAGTCTTTATACCAGCATCATCCCTAATTTGTTGGCGCAGGGCATGTCTGCAGCATTGCAAAATAGTAAAGCAAAACTTATCTATGTAGTGGGCAAAGGTTATGAACTGGAAGGCGAAACCGGGCCAGAAGACTTAAGTGGGATGGTCAGTACCCTGCGCGGTCATTTACCGCGTGATCTTGATGCCGTAATTTATCATCATGATGCCGCGCTTTCCGAAACTGAAAAAGAGCATTATACTAAAAAGCGCTGGGCACCACTGAAGCTTGATCCTGAAAACGTGCAGGGCTGTAAAAAGTTAATCCCCGCGGATATTATGGATGAACGCGGAGCAGGCAGTCCGGAAAAAATTGGACGCGAGCTTGTTAACCTAATGGAATAATTTTATGCAAGAAGTAAAACTTGATTATTATTTTGAGCATCTAGCTGATACGCTTGGCGGTGAGGTTTTTGAAGGAGTTAATTATCCGTGGGAAGTTTTGCGGCGTAAAGATGACCGGCTGTTTCAGTTTCAAAAAAGTACACTTTCCGGAAAAGTGCATCCCACCGCGATAATTGAAGGTTTGGTCCAAATTGGCCAGGGCGCGGTTGTTGAACCATATGCCGTAATTCAAGGGCCGGTCATTATCGGCGAGCATACTTTAGTGCGCAGTCATGTTTTAATCCGTCCGTTTACCATTATTGGACGTAACTGCGTGATTGGACATAGTAGCGAAATCAAAAATTCATTCATTATGGATGAAGCAAAAATCGCCAGTCTTTGTTTTGTTGGCGATTCTATTTTGGGTTTTGGCGCGCGGCTCGGCACATTTACCGTTACTGAAAATCGCCGTTTTGATCAAAAGGAAATTACGTTTAAAGTAAATGGCGAAGTTTATCAGACCGGTACGGATAAAATGGGCTCGGTTATCGGCGATTTTACGCGCACCGGCGGAAGTTGCACCATCGCACCCGGAACACTTATCGGACAATATTCCTGGATTTATACCGATACCAATGTGTTCGGTTTTGTGCCAAAAGAGTCGCTTCTCAAACATCGGCAAACAACCGAGCTTGCTACAAAAGATCGTTTAATTCTCAAGCGTACTGATCGCCATGGCAATGTCTAAATTTGTTGCTGATCTTCATGTGCATTCTAAATACGCCAGGGCGTGCAGTCCGGCGCTCACTTTGGAAAATATTGATGCGTGGTGCCGGATAAAAGGCGTGGATATTGTATCAACCGGAGATTTTACGCATCCAAAATGGTTTGCGGAGATCAAAACAAAATTAGTGCCGAGCGGACATGAGGGATTGTATGTACTTCGCGATGGTCTTATTCCTACGGTTCCGCCACCGATTTTGCTTCCAAAAAAATCCACGCTTTTTATGGTGGGAACGGAACTGGCGTGTATCTATTCGCAGGGCGCACCCGCCCAAGGCGGGTCTGCGAGAAAAGTGCGGCGGGTGCATCATTGTATTTATGCTCCTACGCTTGAAGTCGCGGCGAAAATTAATGCAAAACTTGCTGCCCGCGGATGTAAACTCGGCTCTGATGGGCGTCCAATTTTAGGATTAAGTTCTAAAAATCTTTTGGAGTTGCTTTTGGAAATTGATAAACGCAATGTGCTGATTCCCGCGCATGCCTGGACGTCCTGGTTTGCAATTTTCGGATCAAAGTCTGGTTTTGATTCTATTGCAGAATGTTTTGAAGAAATGAGTAAGTACATTTTTGCAATTGAGACAGGATTATCATCAGACCCACCGATGAATTGGCGCGTGCGCGAGCTTGATCAAGTTGCGCTAGTCTCGAGCTCGGATGCACACTCGCTTCCGAATCTGGGACGCGAGGCCAATGTGTTTGAAGGAGAGGAGAAGGATTTGAGTTATGATGCGATTATGAAAGCAATAAAAAATGCCTCCCCGGCGAGATTAAGGGCTAGGGGTCAGGGGTTAGGGGCCAGTGATTAGAAAGAGTTTATTTCCTTAG
>CAZBUQ010000050.1:0-2831 GCA_964495135.1 uncultured Gammaproteobacteria bacterium | reverse complement strand
GTCAGGGGTTAGGGTCTAGTAGTGAAGGAAAAAACTATACCCTAGCCCCTAATCCCTATCCTCTAAAAATGCTCGGCACCATCGAATTTATTCCGGATGAAGGACGTTACCATTTTGACGGACATCGCGCTTGTAAGATACGTCTGCATCCGCGAGAAACTAAAAAATTACACAACCTTTGTCCAAAGTGTAAAAAAGAAATGACCATTGGAGTACTTTCTCGGGTTGAGGAGTTAGCAAATGAATCTCCCGGGCGAAAACCCGAGGCGGCACTTAAATATTGGTCTCTGGTGGAGTGGGATAAAATCATTGCGGAAACTCTGGGAATTCGGGGGCGTTCTGCTAGGGCTGTGGATAAGTTATATTGGGCCCTTGTGGAAAAAGCAGGCACAGAATTGAACGTTTTGTTAAATTATTCGCTTGAAGAGTTGTCGAAAATTACCGAGCCGCGCGTGGTAGAGGCAATTGCGCGCGTGCGTGATGGTAGGGTGGCGGTTTCACCCGGATACGATGGGGAGTACGGAGTAGTTCAAATTTTTTCCGCGGAAGAAAAAAAAGAAGCGGGACAACGCCCACTTTTCTAGTTTTTCTGGGAAAATCCGTCGAATTTTAATTTTTTTACAACTTATAACTCAAAACTCCCTTGCGTCAACGCGCTAGGGAGTTTTGTCTTTATCGGCAACAATAAGGCCCTAGCGCTTTTTCTTCTTACCACCCTTCCGTTTAGGTGCGCGTCGCTTAGTTGCTTTTCTCCTTTTTGCCATAAGCTCACCTCCTTTCTGTAGTTTGTGTTGTTCTATGGCAGTGTTCGACTTTATTTCTACAATTATATCATTTTTTGCGACAACACGCTATGTTAAATTGTGTCAAGTGGTAAAAGCTTGACAGCAGATTAACTTTTTGATATGATTGCGCGCGTATGTCGCAAGAGATTCGTAACATCGCAATAATCGCTCACGTTGACCATGGCAAGACAACTCTGGTGGACGCGCTCTTAAAGCAGTCGGATACCTTTCGCGAAGCCGATTTGCAAGGCTCAACGATAATGGATTCCAATGAACTCGAGCGTGAGCGGGGCATTACTATTTTTTCAAAGAACGCGGCGGTGAATTACCGGGGCGTAAAAATTAATATTGTGGACACTCCCGGGCACGCGGATTTTGGCGGCGAGGTTGAACGCATTATGAATTTGGTGGACGGCGTTCTACTCTTAGTGGACGCCAAAGAAGGGCCCATGCCACAGACCAAATTTGTGCTTAAAAAAGCCATTGCCGCCGGGCATCGCGCCATTGTGGTCATTAACAAAATTGATAAGAAAGACGCGCGTCCGGATTTTGTATTGAACAAAACTTTTGATTTATTTGTCGCGCTCGGCGCTTCAGATCGCCAAACCGATTTTCCGGTTTTGTATGCGAGTGCCAAACAAGGCAAAGCCGGCTTTGAAAACAATCTGGAGGCGTTGAAAGATGTACAGCCGCTGTTTGAAACGATTGTCAAGGAGATTCCTACTCCGCATGCCGATGTAAACGGTCCACTGCAAGTATCCGTGGCTAATGTGAGCTATGACAATTACAAGGGCCGCGTTGCCATCGGCCGAGTAGTGCGCGGTACTTTTAAGCCCGGAGCCGTGGCCTGGATTAATCGTGAGGGAAAAATCGCGCCGGCCAAGATTACCACCATCATGACTTTTGACGGCATGGGCCGGGTGGAGACGGCAGAGGCGCAAGCCGGCGAGATTGTGGCTTTTTCCGGTATTGATGAAATTAATATTGGCGAAACCATTGCGGATCCGCGAAATCCGGAAGCTCTGCCGGTGACCAAAATTGAAGAGCCGACGGTGAAAATTACTCTCGGCATTAATACTTCTCCGCTTTCCGGAAAGGAGGGTGAATATACTACCACGCGCCAGATTAAAGAGCGGTTGGATTTGGAGTTGCAAAACGATGTCGCGCTTAAAGTAGAAGCTGGCCAAAGCGCGGAAGCGTATGTAGTTTCCGGCCGTGGCGAACTTCACCTGGCAATTCTCATTGAAAAAATGCGCCGGGAAGGATTTGAAATGCAAGTTTCACGCCCACAAGTGATTTTTAAGGAAATCAATGGCGTAAAATCCGAGCCGTTTGAAGCGGTTTTAATTGAAGCGCCGGAACAATTTTCCGGAGTGATTATTGAGGCGATGGGTCGTCGCCGCGCGGAAATGAAAGATATGAAAGTGGATCCTTCGACAGGCTCAGGACAGGGAATGGTCTATCTTGAATTTGAAGCGCCAACCCGCGGGCTAATTGGCTATCGAACTGAATTTCTGACCGATACCAAAGGTCAGGGGATTTTAAATTCCTTATTTTTAGAGTACCGGCCGGTAGCTGGCGATATTTCCGCGGGCGTCCATGGATCGCTCGTTGCTTCGCAGGCCGGCATAACGACAACATACGGGCTTTATTATTCGCAGGATCGCGGACAGCTTTTCTTGGGTCCGGGAGTGGAGGTTTATGAAGGAATGGTGGTTGGTCAAAATGCTAAACCGGAAGATATTGAAGTGCATGTGTGCCGTGAAAAAGAGCTTTCCAATATGCGTTCTAAGGGGGACGGCGAAGGCAAACGGTTGGATACGGCGTATGAGATGTCGCTGGAGCGCGCGCTGGAATATATTGGGGATGATGAGCTGGTTGAGGTAACGCCCAAGTCAATACGCATTCGCAAACTCTACCTCAAAGCTTACGAGCGCAAACGCCACGCGCAGTAGAATACAAAAATCCCCCCGATAGCAATCGGGGGGATTTTTGGTGGTCTATTCTTAAAGTAGTTCGGACGCATTTCGCCGCCTGCGGCGGCGA
>CAZBUQ010000049.1:0-5830 GCA_964495135.1 uncultured Gammaproteobacteria bacterium | reverse complement strand
CAGAATTATCTCAAGCGCACGCTCGCTCAAGGTCTCTTGCGCAAGATGCAGGCTTGGTGCTTCCACCTCTCCCATGACCTCGCGTCCCGCTTTTGTTTTTGCGCGATATTTAAATGTCGGCATGGACCCTCCTTTATCGGCCAGCCGCGGCAAGAACTTTCTTTACCTTCTCAACCGTTTCAGCCGGCATAAAATGCGCCTTAATCAGGTAATCCGCCGCTCCAAATTTTAAACCCTTGTCCACGTCTTCCTTTTGCCCCAAATTGGTTAAGAGTACCACCGGGATGTCATGTAACGCGCTTACGGCTTTGAGCTGCTGCAACACTTCAAAGCCATCTAGCTTTGGCAATAAAACATCCAAAAGAATTATATCGGGCAACTCCTTTTTTGCTGACTTTAGGCCGGCCTCACCATCAACAGCCAGCACAACGCCAAATCCTTCACGTTCGAATTTATTCGCGTAAATTCCAGCCAAAAAAGTATCATCTTCAATGATAAGTATTTTTGTCTTAATCGCTTTAGGCATATTTGGGTAGAATTTATTCCTTCGTAATGCGCAAAACTTCCTCCACGGTGGTAAAGCCCGCCAAAGCTTTAAGCAAGGCATCCTGCTTCATGCTGATCATCTCTTGCGCGGCAAGCTCATTGCGCACCTCTTCTTGCGGAAAACCCGCGGCAACAAGCTGCTGAAAATTATTGGTTCCGCGCACAATTTCTGCGACCGCAACCCGACCCTTATATCCACTTGTACCACACTTGGGACAGCCCTGTCCACGATAAAATGTCAAGGAGGCCGACGGATCAACGGCTGAAGGCAGATAGCGCTTTGGAATTTTACCGAGTTCAGCACGCATTTGCGCGACTACGGCTTCCGGCAGTTGCGCCTCGATTTTGCAATCCGAGCATATTTTGCGGGCCAAACGCTGCGCGATCGCGACATTAAACGTCGCGGCCAACAGAAATGGCTCCACATGCAAATCAATCAAACGCGGCACGACCCCAATCGCGTCATTGGTATGAATTGTGCTCAACAGCAAATGTCCGGTTAAAGCCGCGTGCACCGCAAGCTCGCCGGTTTCCCCATCACGAATTTCGCCAACCATAATAACATTCGGATCTTGACGTAAAATCGCGCGCAGGCCGGAGGCAAAAGTGTAACCGACTTCCGGACGGATTTGCGATTGGTTTACCCCGCCGATAAAATACTCGATTGGGTCTTCCAAGGTCACGATGTTAATACCCTCGCGATTGAGCATGGAGAGCACGGCGTAAAGCGTGGTTGATTTTCCCGAACCGGTTGGTCCGGAAATCAAAAGCAGGCCATGCGGCTTCTTAGCATTATCCTCAATAATCTTAATATGCTCGGAATTAAAGCCGAGTTCTGAAAGCGTTGGCGCGCGCTCGGTTGCCAAAATACGCATCACTACTTTTTCATTACCCTCCTGCAAAGGCAAGGTTGAAATCCGAAAATCAATCGGCTTACCGCCAATATTTTCAGTAATGCGGCCATCCTGCGGAACGCGAGTTTCATCAAGTTTTAAATTCGCCAGCACTTTAATGCGCGCCACCACCGCGGAATGCAGCTCGCCCGGTAAAGTCAGGGTTGTGTGCAGTACGCCATCAATGCGATAACGCACGCGCGATTCTTTGCTATGCGGCTCAATATGAATATCCGAGGCGTGTCCTTCGTACGCGTGCCGCATAATAACCGAAACAATACGCGCCACCGGAGCGCCTTTTATCACTTCCTCAACCGGACCCTCTTCCCGGGGCGCGGCAAATTCCTCGCGCGCGACTTCAACCACCTCGGCCACTTCACGCTTGAGTTCTTCATACTGCTTAAATGCCGCTTTAAAACTCGCGCTCGAGGCTAGGTGGTAACGTAAACGCAAATTCGCCCTTGTCGCCAGCACATCAAGCGCGGCCATGGCTTGAAAATTACGCGGATCAGTAAGCGCGACCTTCAATTCCCCGGCTTCTTTTTCAAAGGCAATAACTTCGTAATTTTCCGACACCGCCTTTGGGATAATACTCATCACCTCCGGACTCAAAGTCAGCGCGGTCAGATCAACATAAGGCAGGCCGAAAAATTTTGCCTTTTTTTTGCTAATCGTTTCATCATCGACAGTACGCTCGCGTTTTAAAATTTCCTCTAATGACACGCCCGCCTCTCGCGCGTGAATCTCGAGTTTCGCCGCATCCTCGGCTTTAAGCACGCCCTCGGTCACGAGAAAATTGACAAACTCATTGCCTTTTGTTTGCGTGGTAGCTGGCATACCCGGTGCTACAACTTCGACCCTGCGGCAAAGCCGCACGAGTTAGAAGTGGTTAGATAAGAATAGGGTTTAGACATAAGTAAGCTGGCTATACTGGATTGACACTCAATACATTGACAAACAGTCGAAGTTGTCGCACCGGGCATATTTCATCATAAACTACTCCGTGGCAGTTTCCGCCGGGGGTGCAAACGGATTACTTTTTCCAACTGGCGCGACTTCCGGTAAATCAAGCGGAGCCAATAACGCTTTAAAGCGTCGCTCGCTGAAAACTGTAGGGTCAAATGTTCCGGCCGCGCCGGGCGCGATCGAGCGCACTTTTAAATTAATGCTGGTCGAAGCGCTTTTTGGCTCGAAGGTAAACGAAGAAACTTCCACAAGCGGGGTGGCGAGAGTCATAAAACGCAAAAATTCTTTAAGCTCACGGTAGCCTCCGCCGCGCAACTGTACCTGAATATTAATATCGCGCAGCGGACCGGTTTGCTTATCGTTTGCGGCCAGATCACCTAATGTAAACGAGCTTAAAAACCATTTTGAATCCGTAGCGTATTTTTCAATAACATTGGCAACATAAGCGATTTCCGGCGGATCAACAAAGAGAGCGCGCAATTTCGCAAGATCGCTCGCTTCAAGACCCTTAATCTTGTCCTGCAAAGTGCTCATCTCGATCAATTGACTATTCAAATCGCGTACCTCTTGAACCGCGAGATCACGGGATCCGCGCAGCGCGCGTAAATTACGCGCCGCCGGAAAAATAAACAAAAATACTCCAAAAACAAGTACCAAAATCAGCAACAGTGCCAGTAAATGATTTTTATAGCGCGTAAAAGTAGCTGCAAAATTCATAAACGAGGTTAGGGATTCCAAGTCAAAATAGCGCCGCGCAGCATCAGAGTTGCGCTAAATTCCACACGCTGAAGCTTGCCAAGCAGATCGGTTTGCTGGACCATGCCGGAAACACGCGCTTCCTCAATTCGCGAATCTGCCGACCAGGCTAAAATTTGCCGCACCGCGGCGCCGCTATCTTTTGCGCTAACCCCCAAGACCACCGCGCCGCTCACGTCCGCCGCGAGCTGTGTTAGCGTAACTTCCGGAATGATTGTTTCCTCCAGTACCGTTAACAGATTTTCCGCCGCGTGATGATCGCGAAGCGCGGTCTTGGCTAAACCGACTTCTCCCACCAGCCGACGCGTCTCCGCCACTTCAACGGCCGTCGCGTCAATTTGCTTCTTCACCGTCTCGCGCGTCGCTAACAAAGCCGAGTATTCATTATTAATTCCCCTCGCGGCGCGATTAAAATAGAACCAGATTCCAACTATCAATAAAACAACGACAGCAACTATTCCGATCAATTTCCGCGTAAACCGCTGACCGCTTTCATGCTCAACCCGCTCCCGCTCGCCGGGAAGCAGACTAACCCTTACTTCTTCTTGTTTTCCAACTTTCCTTGCCATCGACATAGCTAAAGGTTTTATATATTGCGAAGCGCGAGCCCAATCGCCACCGCGAAACGCGTGCCCATTTTTTGTAAAACTTTACGCAAATCAGGATGCGCGTCAACCTTATTCCACGGATTTCCCAAAAAGGTGCGCAAATTAAACTCGGCGGCAAAAAACTCGGCCAATCCGGGCATTTCGGCACTTCCGCCGGTAAGTACAATTCGCTCCGGATTGCGGGCCACAACGTTACGCGTGCGATAAACGTTAAAACTATACTTTAACTCATTGACCAGCGGCGCAAGCACCTCCTTAATAATATCCGGAAGCGCGCCGGATGAACCGCGGCCCAAATTACCCGAAAGGCTAAAATCCCGCTTCATAGTCTCGGCTTCGGTTTCGGTAACGCCCAACTCTTGGGCAATGACTTCAGTGCACTTTTTCCCGCCAATCTGCACTGAACGCGTAAGCATTGGAATGCCGCGATCAACCATGAGGATATTACTGCGCAGCGCGCCCATATCAACAATCACCGTTGGCGTAGGATCATTGTCTAAAAGCGCGCGGATGAGCGCGAACGCTTCAGTTTCCAGCGCCCCCAAAGTCAAACCCGCGCCCTTGGCAATGGACATGTACTTCTCAATAATAGCATTGGGAGCCGCCGTAAGCAAGATTGGTAATGATTGTCCGGAATCATCCGGGCTTTTTTTACTATCCGCCGCCTCGGATTTGGCTTCAGTATTGCGCGTTAGCTCGCGAAAATCCAGGGTTACCTCTTCCAATGGAAAAGGGATAAGCTTTTTGGCTTCCCACTCCACTGCCTGACGCAATTCTTTTTTGGGAACCGCGGAAAGCGACAAGACGGCCGAAAAAACCGAAGGCATCGGTAAAGCCGCTACCGCTTCATGTATTGTAATACGAGCCCGCGCGCAAACGGACTTTAAAAGCGCGCTGGCTTTTTCATGATTCTCCACATACTCAACACCCGTCTCTTCCGAGATGAACTCTAAAATTCCGTAGGTGAACAGTTTGCCCCTCCCATTTTCACCTTGCAATTGCACAACTTTAATGCCAGTCGCCCCAAAATCAATGCCAAGGTACTGCTTTTGTTTTCGTTTAAATAGCGCCATAACTCAAACACAGTATACCATAGAAATCATCGCGTTGGAACGACCGCGCGAGTCGCCGGCAGGCCTTTAACAAAGTCGGAAAGTCCGGCTGGCGGGTTCAATGTTGCCCGGCCATCATAGATAATGAGCTCCGCGCCTTCTTGCGGGCTATCCTCTGGTGGGCGATATTGCCGCTCCAGTTCAAAACTTTTCGCTGCCATCAAACCGCGAATCCTAAGCTGCGCGTCAGAAGCACCAGTACTAATCGTACCCGCGGCAATGTAAGCGCCAACCAGATCGGCAACCGAGTTTCCGCCAACTTCCGGATCAATCGCGATATTTCCCTCAATAACATCAGCGGTTTCAGGATTATCCACGACAATCCAGGCTACCGAGGCCAGCGCGCGCAAGGATTCGCTTGGCGGTGCGTAACTCGAACTCTCGGCAAAAATGACATTGCCCTCAATCAAGATTGTACGCGTACCAAGACGCGTGCCATTTTGCCACTCAATCGGCGCGTCAACCAAAAGCGCCCCAACTCCCGCCGGAACTCGATAATAGAAAACCTGTCCGCCAGTTCCAGCTTTCTCAAGCTCGCCCCAATCAATTCTGTCGCCTGCAGTTGGCAAGGAACGCGCCTGCGCGCGCAATGCCGCTAAATCCATACGCGCTCGCAACGCTTCGCTCCAAAGCGCCAAAGTGTCGCCATATTGTCGCAATCGAAATTCCTGCAAACGTTCGCGATCATCCGGGGGCAGGCCGCAGCCGCTTTGCGCGGTAACTGGCGCAGTGGTGAAATTCACAATTTGACCGCTGGATAGAATGCAGAAAGTTGCGCTGGGAACCGGAGGTGCGGCCGGAGAACGGAAACCGCGACCATAAAGCACACCTTGCTGGGTTTGCAAAAACGCGTCGCAAAGATCACCAATGCCATTAGTATTACCATCCGTTTGATCAGGATTCGCAGGGTTAAGACAATTATCTATATTTTCACAAACCAAATCATTGT
>CAZBUQ010000048.1:4567-5852 GCA_964495135.1 uncultured Gammaproteobacteria bacterium | reverse complement strand
GAAGTCCGCCGAGTATGCCGGTGCCCCAGACCCGAGCCCGAAGGGCGGAGGCATGTGCGTCGGTGGCAGAGGCGGGCGTACCTTGACAACGACCACGATGTTGCTGGCGATCCTGGTGTCCTGCGGAGGCGGCGACTCCGCCCCGGCGCAGGAAAGCGAAGGTGAGGAAGCGGAAGCCGAGGGGGAAGCGGAAGCCGAGTCCGAGGCCGAAGGCGAGGAAGGCGAAGCCGAGTCCGAGGCCGAGTCAGAGTCCGAGGCCGAGTGCGAACGCGAGGACTGCGACGACGAAGTGGACTGCACCGACGACGCCTGGGATGCCAAGGAGTGCGAGTGCGCGCACCTGCCCAACCACGCGCTCTGCTTTCTGGAAAAGGAAGGCAGTGTGTGCGACCCGGAAGACGGATGCACGGTCCCCAAGACCGTGTGCAGTGAGGATGACGACTGCCCGGCACTCCTGGGCGGATGTCTGATTGGCACCTGCGATCTGCGGGTGGCCACTTGCTTCTACAACGCCCTAGATCGCGACGGTGATGGACATCCGGTACAAACCTGCGAAAAGATCGGCGGGGATGACTGCCATGACACAGATCCGGAGATCTACCCGGGCGCGTCCGAGATCTGCGACGGCGAGGACAACGACTGCAACAGTGAGACCGACGACATCCTGCCGCAGACCTGCGGGTCCGAGGTTGGCGAATGCCAAACCGGCACCCGCGCCTGCGAAGATGGCGAATGGTCGTCCAGCTGTGTCGGGGAGATTGCCCCGCGCGCGGAAACCTGCGACGAACGCGACAACGACTGCGATGGTGAGGTGGATGAAGGTCTGCTAAACCGTTGCGGAACATGCGGACCGATTCCGGTGGAGGTCTGCGATGGAGAGGACAACGACTGCGATGGAAGCGTGGACGAAGGTCTGCTCAACGCCTGCGGCGAGTGCGGTCCTGTCCCCACCGAGTTCTGCGATGGCGAGGACAACGACTGCGATGGTAGAGTGGACGAGGATTTCGGAGTGTACGACTCGCGGACAGGTCGAGCGCGCGGACTGGGATACTCTTGTGGCGTTGGGTACGGGGAATGTCTCAACATTGGTGAAGTGATCTGTTCCGCGGATGGATCAAGTGCTCACTGTTCAGTCAATCCTCTTCCCAACGAATCGCCCGAGGTCTGCGACAGACGCGACAACGACTGTGACGGGGAGGTGGATGAGGATGCATCGCCCGAGGTCTGCGACGGATTGGACAACGACTGCGACGGGTGGCCAGATGAGTCGATCTTCGACCCGTTT
>CAZBUQ010000048.1:0-4486 GCA_964495135.1 uncultured Gammaproteobacteria bacterium | reverse complement strand
GCGGCTATGCACAATGCTGCGCTGCATGCCGAGGTTCACCTTGAACCTCGGCTTTTTTTTAATTAAGAACTGTTCCCCTAAATCTACAAATCCACTCGGCTTCATAAATGTCCGATCGGACATTTATGAAGCCGCGCGCGGCCGCTAGTTTGATATTGGATCGCTTATTTATTATTGCTTCTTCGCGCACCTCCGTCTTAAATCATCAGCATCATCTGCCCGATCCACATGAAAAAACCGGACAAAGCGATTCATTCCCGAAACTTTGAGATATTTCACAAGTTCATCCGGAACTTCATAAGGAGAAATATAGACACTCTTTTGTAAAGAGGAAAATCCGATACTCTTGAGCAATCTGCGCAAATATGTACGCTGTGCGCTCCCCTCTTTTTCGGGTATATCAAAAAGCGCCAGCCACCAGCCGTGCGCCTCGCGCGTCTTTAAGGCGCCCTCCAGCTGCTTAAGCTTGTGGAACCAAACCCGCACCACTCCCTTTTTGGTGAGTTGCATAAATTTTTTGTTGTCACGCAGCACTTCTTTTAAATAGCCCTGCTTTTTCATTCGCCGAACCGCTTGCAAATAATAACGGCGTGAAACTTTTGGCCATGGTTTATATCCGCCAACATTATAATGATACCCAAGCACCGGCCGATCAAATGCGTCGGCAAGATCTTGCAAAGCTGCGTTAGCAAATTGTCTCTTCCGATCGGGGTAAAATTTCTTTGGCATAATCCCCAACTGCGTGGTCAGCGTCGGCTTCATAAATGTCCGATCGGACATTTATGAAACCGGACTTGAACTTGACTTGGGTGTCTTTTTTAATTAGGTGCTGTTTAATGCAACTCCAGCGGCTCTTTGGAGTTGGGATCATATCCGGCTTGGACTTCTTGCCCGTCAGAATAACCATCTCCATCAGTGTCCGGTTTTAACGGATCAGTGCGGTAATGCGCAACTTCTTCCCAATCAGTAAGTCCATCACCATCTGTATCAGGGTTATTTGGATCTGTCCCGCGTCTGATCTCTTCCATATCCGGAATTTTGTCATTGTCACTATCTATAACTTCCATTTCATTGCTGGGATCTACCAGTGGTGGGGGTACAACCAGAGTCTTTTCTAAGTCAGATAAATTATCTTGCCGCTGTAACATAAATATAGTGCCAAAAATAACAAGAATAATAATTAAGATGACGGGAAAAATCATTTTTCTAGGTTGAAATATCATAAACAGCCTAACACTCTTCTGTAGCGCTTCTAACACAAGTACCTGTGAACTCCCAACAATAACACCCCCCTGGGCAATCGCGATCCAATTCACAAGTATCTCCATCTGCTGATCCGGACGAGCCAGAAGGAGGGCCGGTAACATTTATATCATAGACAACTTGACCCGCGCCGGACATGCCCCACTGTGTGGGGGTGCCGTTGTCTGAAGAGCAGACCTGTGCGGCAGTCATCGTCGTTGGCGGATTAGGCTCGGCATCTGAATTTTGCGCGGGACGTTTTAAATAGCCCCAACCTATCCGTGTGAAACTGTCATAGTCAAGCGCGGAGCTACGATACGCGCAAGCGCCAAGCATACTGCTGTCATAGGTTCCGCTCTCAAAACACCAGGCATTCCTAGCTGCCGCGGTGCTACCGCGAAGATTGCATCCGTCATCTCCTAATCTATCTGAAGAACCTTTCACACAAAACCAATCGCCTGCGGCAACACCACCCGCAACCGGCGCGCCTGGAGAATTGGTTACCATCACATTATCGCTAAAGGTAACTTGATAAGTTCCCCGATTCGTCAAACTGGCCACATCTTGGTGATGAAAAAGCACTTTGATTTGGTGGTCACCAATAGCTAGCTCCGGAATAGTAACCGTTCGTCCGGCATTGCCATAGGCATAATCTTGCAGCTCGCCATCCGCGTAAAGGCAAAATGTATCATCCCGCCCTTGATTATCAGTCAAATTAACGCTAACCGGAACACACTCATCAATCTCCCCGTTACAATTATCATCCCAGCCATTGTTGCAAATTTCCGGACGATCAGGATTAGCTAGAGCGTTGTTATCATCACAATCCAGTCCGCTGCCGGCAGGACCCGCCGGATATCCGTCATTGTCCTTATCAGTATCGCATTGGTTGGCAATCCGGTCCGCCGCGACATAATCTGAACGTAAAGCCAAACCTAGAGTTGGAACGGCTTTATAAGTCCGCCAAGAACAATCTTGCCCTTGAGGGCATTGCACAAAAGTTCCAGAAGGCACTGGCCAAAGATAACGATCTTGTTCATCAAAATTACTCTCGGCGCATGAACCACCACCTTGACACTGTCCTCCACTCGGAGTACAAGCCGCTCCTGGATTAGTTCCGCCTTCACAGCGATAAAGATTGTTGCGGCAAACCGTTCCGCCTTTACAAATTCTTCCACACGTACCGCCGTCACACACCGGACTTTCCGCCGGCTGCAAATGCACTTTATCAACTTGCACCACAGTTCCGGCAGGACTGACTCGAATGCGCGCAATACCGTCATAGGTACGCAAAGGACCATTGTCATAATTCATGGTCAGTTCAAGGTATTGCCAGGTGTTCGGATCATTATCCAAAGCAAGCTGGGCGCTCTCCCTAACCACATCACCTTGTCCAGTGGTGGCGTCAAATCTATCCATTTGCAACCAGACTTTCGGGTTGCCGGATTGCAAAGTATTTACCCACGCCGATAATTTATAGCGCTTGTCATTGGTGTCCTGAAAACGCAGCCGTGCTTCACAACGCTCGGATTCGGAACTGCCACAAGTAGCGCCAGCGGTAATTTGCAAAGCGGTTAAAGTATGATATCCGCCAGAAACCCGTGTAACTGTGGCATTACCTCTAAACCAGCGATTACGCTCATTGGCACTCGCATTGGTGTCGTCGAGAATATCCCCGTCTTTTTCAAAACCCCAGAATCTTTCGTTAACGCCGGGCTGGCCTTGGCAGACAAACAAGAGATTGCTAGCGGAGTCGCTAAAGCCCTGATTTCCTTCGCATTGTTCAGGGGGCGCTTGCAAAAGCGTATCGCCGCAAAATCCGCCGGAAAGATTAGTAACATTGCATTGCCGGTCGCAGTAGCTGCAAGTTCCATTATAAGGCGCCACACAAACCGCTCCATTTTGCGCGCCCAAATCGCACTCCTCCAGATCAGAACAAACCCCACCGGCTCCGCAATCATTGTTACTCACACACGCCCGGCGAGCGCCTTGGCTGTCAAGCGCTTGCGCGCCGGCAGTGCAAACCAAACCTTGGTCAATTCCATCATTGCAAACCGCGAGCCGACATTCATTGGTGCAACCATCTTCATTGACTTGATTACCATCATCACATTGCTCACTCCCTTCTTTTGTACCATTGCCACATTCCCCTTGCGCAGTTACCTGCCATGCAAATCCCGCCCCCACTGTCGGCCACCGGCACGCGTCCAAACATGCCCGCCGCCAGACCAATGGATAACCAGCGTCATTAAAATTTTGCGACGGCGAACCGCCGCTCAATCGGTCTGGAAAATAACAACGCGATGTTTCGCATTCACTGTTGTTTTCACACGGCTTTCCCATGTCAGGTTCACTTCCAGTAAGGCCAAAACATATCCGCCCGCTTATTTGCGTCTGTCCCACTTCACACTGCTCTGGAGGGGTCTGCACCACATTGTCGCCACACTGCGCGCCAAATCCGGTACAATCAAATCGACAATGGCCATAGGTCCCATTAAGCGCGCCTTCATCACAGACCTCTGGTCCGCGCAACGCGGAATCCGCGTGGGTCGGAGTGTTGGGCGTACCATCCCCGCAATAATTTCCAAGTCCGCTACAATCTGACTTGCATTTTCCATACTGCCCATTTAAGAGTCCGTCATCACAATCCTCACCCGGGTCTCGCACGCCGTTTCCACAAAAGGTCCCGCCGGCAATACAGTCCGCCGCAGTCGGATCAGACCCTGCTCCTTCCCACGGCGCCCAATCTGTACAAGAGGCATTGCATTGCCGCAGCGCTGTGCATGAGGTAAGAGCGCGGCAAGTACCCAGCGAGTTTTCTTGAGCATCTTCACCACAAGACTCACCATTTCCAACACCGCGGCTGGCGCAAGTCACCGCCGGATCTCCGGAACATCTTAGCTCACCAGACAAATTAACTAATCGTGATTGCAATCTCCCAAGTTCACATGTCTCCCCGTCTTCCAGCACGCCGTTTCCGCATTGCGGGTCCGCGTTGCTCCAAACGCTTTGACGGGAGCTGGACGGGCTCCATTGACACACATTGCTGGTTTCTATATTGGGCGGCCTGTTCCAGCCGAAAAGCGTCCAACTCGGCGCGGGCGCGGCGCGCTCCAGCAGTTCAAACTCGGCGGACAAAATATAGGCGTCCGGACCGCGCGAACGATATTGATAAATATGACTCCCCTGCGGACAACGATAGGTTTGCGCCAGTTCGTTGTAACAAGTGTTAGTATCAAAAGCG
>CAZBUQ010000047.1:2567-5984 GCA_964495135.1 uncultured Gammaproteobacteria bacterium | reverse complement strand
TAGGTTTTAGAAGCAGCGGGTATTCTTGAGGGTTATATTCCAAATCCGCATCCTGAACAATAATATATTCTCCGGTAGCTGCGGCAAATCCTGTGCGCAAAGCTCCGCCTTTGCCGCGATTTTTTTCATGAAAAATAATTTTGTAGGAAGCATTATTTTTCAAATTGGTAAGAATATCGCGAGTACCATCGGTTGAACAATCATCCACCACAATAATCTCCTTCGTTATTCCTTCGAGCACTACCGATTCCACCGCTTTGATAACAAGAAGAATGGTATTTTTCTCATTATACGCGGGGATGACTATGGAGAGAATTGTCATACAGGTGCCCTTACTATAACGTGAGATTCAGGAATTTACAAGAGTGGTTCCTTATATTCGTTCCACAACATATCTTTTACTAACACCGAGCTTGGATTGCGATGAAAGCGCGCGTAACTCAAGTAGGTACGATACGAATCTTTCGCATAGAAAAATGAATACTTCTGCCAATACTGCAACATCATTTTCCGATACTCCTCCCGTTTGGGCCCAAACACCACAAACGCATTTTCAAGAAAATGTGCCCATCGCGGGGGGGTATATCTTTTAAATTTCATCCTAAACACTCCAAAAAAATCATACTGCTCAAGATATTGGCGATACAATGCCTGCTTATACTTACGCGTAAATGGAATCTGCGACCAAAAGTGAAGATATTCGTCGTCCGCCCGCTGTCCCGCGACAACATGCTGTGCCTGCCGGCCTCGCCACTCCCACAATTCATACACTTTCATCGCGCCTTCGCGCGTCATATGCGCCGACATTCTTTTTTTCAATACCCGCGATATTAGCTCTTTGACGATATCAATATGCTCGGGTGTTTTTAATTGAGTCCAGAGTGAATAATGCTTCTTTATAATCGCATCCAGTAGTACATCGTAAGAAACATGGTCCTGATCTAACGCAACAGGAATATGCTCTCCACTTATAAAATCTCCCGTCTGCCCGTTTATCAATACCGCGTCTTTTGGTATCCGCTTTTGCGCCGAAAGTTCATGGAGCGCGTAAAAATCCGTCATCATCGGTATTCCGGACAGCTCATGAGCGAAATGAAAATATGCTTCGCGTTCTTTTGATTGGAATATCCGCCGTCCCAGGGAGCGCGTATAAGGAATAAAAAACCAGGGGACTCCCATCTTTTGGGCGATCACTTTTGCCGCCGCCGCTTCACAATTTCCCGGTATTCCATAAGAAAATGTTTGTATGTTATCATGCCCGAGCTGCTTTAACATGCAGAGCACCAGTCGCGAGTCAAGGCCGCCGGAAAGCGGTACCCATGCAGGCCTTCCATCCAAACGCTCGATCAATTTTTGGAAAACATGGCGAGTAATTTCGTGTAATTCTTGAATAAGATCTTCACGCGATTTTTTAAAAGACACGGGATTATAAAAAATATAGTAGTTCTCTACTAAAAGATCCTTCTCATCCTGCAGTAGATATTCACCCGCCTGCAATTGCCGAATTTCGTTAAAAAGGGTATTTCCTCCCGTCACATATCCCGCCATTTTAAACTCTAAAAATGTAACTCCATTCTTGGTAAGATGCGGAAGGCGAGCTTTGATTGTGTATGGGTCAGTACTTCCCAAAAACGTGCCGTCCTGGACAGTATAAAAAAACGTATAACTTCTAATTTTATCCACCGCGGCGAAAAGATGGCCTTTTATATCCCGTATAATACATGCAAAATTCCCTTGTAAATTGAGCAGAGAAGTACGCAAAACTTCTTTTTGCCTTACGCATCCATCTTCTGTAAATATTTCGTACAATGCTGTACAGGGATCATTTTTGTAATCATGAAGTGTACCAATACACCAAACCTGTACGCCATTAATTTCGCGGAACTGAACCGGGTATTGGGGTGAAGTTTTCAATATTTCAACCTTCATAGTAGATTCGACACAACTCAACGTAGTCCTTTGCCGGCACTACAAAAAAAGTTTCTGCATATCGAGGCTCACGAGTTTTAAGCCATCGTACATTGAATGCGTTAAGACCCTTAATATAATGTACCCAATCGCGTTTCTGCATTTGACTTTTATGCATTCTCACTAGCCGTAATTTATCTTCCATCACTTCTGTCACATCCACGACCACATTGGGAAGCACGGTTGAATATACCTGATAAGCCCACACTTCACAGGATAGAGAAGCATCTTTGAACGTTTGATACCACAACTCCGAGGTACGCCGATGATCTTCATGGTCATCGGCAAGAAAAGGCAAAAAAATAGTATCCGGCTTCCACTGTGCTACAATGGCACGCAAACGATCTTTTATTTTTTCTTCCACGCGCCATGTTCGCGCCGGATATTGCCAAAACTCTACCTCATTTTTTAGTACTTCAGCTGCCTGCCTTGTTTCTTTTTCCCGCACGGCAGCAGTCTCATCCTCACCCGCTTGTTCCCCGCCGGTAATGCATACTGTTTTCACCTTCGCGCCGGCGGCAATACTCCTAATAAGAACCCCTCCCGCACCAAACACGTCGTCATCCGGATGAGGCGCGAGTACAAGAATCCGTTTCCCTTGCGGACATTCCATAACTACCGGCCCAAGATTTTGAGAAAATCGCTTACTCTCAAGGACACGCGAAAGCGCGCCAAGATCAGAAAGCGCCAACCAATCTTTCATAACAAATTTGTATGCTGCGCGTCTTGGATCCCATCGCGCGGTAAGTTTATGCCAGAATTTCATAAACTCAATATATTGAACGTTGGCATACCAACCCCAACCGACCAACCGGCCCCATTCCGTTTATACAATACAAATGGTCCCGCACGGCTTACGGTAAATTCAAATATGTCCCGAAATCTCATTGACCGAATAGCGTCGATTGAAGGTATATTGTCCCTCATACAACAAATAAAATAACGCTCAATTTGGTACGACCCAAACAATGCAATGATCATGCGTAATCCTTCGCGATACAGTCCGCGTCGGCGATGGTCCGGGGAAGTAAAGCAATCCCAAATATATCCATCCTTTGGGTTCAATACCAATCGGGTGTTCAATTCCCAAGGAACCAACGCCGCAGTTTCCGACGCAACAGTATACCACATATAATACGCTACCATACCCGCCTGATCAAAGAACCCATAACAGAAATGCCCTTGTGCCAATCTACTAAGCGCTTTGGCGCGTCGATCTTTTTGCTCAAAAAGATGGTCTTGTAGGACAACTTGCCGATCGATCAAACCCCAGCGATATCCGGATAACTGGAGTGCTGCTTGAGCAGGTGCTTCTTTGAGGATGAGCTGAAAAAAAATGCCGCGGCGTGTGTGCATATCCGTTATATAATTCTCCCCTGCCGCTTTATCCAGGGTCCCATTTTTTCCCCTATCCAAAAGGGCGCATGGACAAGCAACCATTGAGGCAAT
>CAZBUQ010000047.1:1043-2557 GCA_964495135.1 uncultured Gammaproteobacteria bacterium | reverse complement strand
CTGAAGAGGATCCGGCTCCTCCGGAATAATAATATATTTCCCGCGGAGTACCTCCAAAATTGAGCTTTGATTGATAGACAGGGCTGCCCTCTTTTGATTCTCCCATATCCATGCTCGTAATGCCATGTGCTTGACAAAAACGCATTGCTTCCCAAATTAAAAATTGGTTTGCGGCAACTCGTTCGCCTTGGGGGCTCGATGCCTGGTAGGGATAGAGTGCTGTGTGCGAGCCCCAAAGCAGTACCATACCAGCGAGCGGAACATTTCCCTGCTTTGCTACTAAAAGTTCGGCACTCCCTTTAAGCTCCTTCGCAAGGTGTTCAAAAAAATCTAACCCGTGAATCGGGATATGTTTGCCCAGCATGCGTTCCTTATAGATCCGATAAAATATGCCTATATTCTCAAACCCATGCTCAACCGTTAAACCCGCATGTTGCGCTTTACGAATCATATTGCGAGTTTTATTGCGCAAAGAATTCCATAACGCTTCTCCGCTCCCCGCCGTGTTCATCACTAACGTTCTTTTTATAAGCGGCTGCGTTCCGCTTCCGCACTTGGCATACCCGGAAGTGATCAGATATGACACTATCCCCTGCTCACGGCAAAATGCCTCAAGGTGTGCCAGCATAGTTGCATAGGTATGTGCATCATCGGCCAATAATCCAAACCGCAAAGAATACAATATCGGTTTACCTCCCCATGGTTTAGTCACATAGGTCGGGCATATTCCTTTCACCGCTCCCTGCTCGTCTTCGGCAAGGAAAAGGTAAGTTGTTACTCGGTAGGCGCGCTCCAGTATGTCACGCCACTCATAACGAGGACATGGAGGAACTTCTCCATGAGTATCCACATACCTATTCCACGCATTGCGATCAGCATCAGTGGCAAGTCGTATGGTCATACAAAACTCTGGAGCTTGCACATTTCATAAAATTTTGATTGCGGATTGCCGTAAAGTATATCAAACGTTCCTTCTTCTACAACTTGCCCATGATCCAGCACATAGATATAGTCCGCATTTTTAATGGTTGAAAGGCGATGCGCGATCAAAATCATCGTCTTCGTTCCTTTTACCGCCTCAATACTCTTTTGAATAAATTGCTCGGACTCGGTATCGAGCGCACTGGTGGCTTCATCAAAAATAAGCAATTCCGGCTCTCGATACAATTCTCTCGCGATTGCGATACGCTGCCGCTGACCAACCGAGAGATTGATACCTCGATCGCCTACATTGGTTTCATATTGCTGGGGAAGTCGCTCAATAAAATCACGACAAAATGCCTGGGCGCAGCGAGCGACCACTTTGGAAGTCACAGCCTCCCCATTGCGATCATCCCAAAAGGATATATTGCTTGCGATAGTATCACGGAACATCACGATCTCTTGGGTAACATATCCAATACTGTCTCGGAGAGTATTAAGATCAATCTGTTTGTAATCGATGTCGTCTAATTGTATGCGGCCGCCGGTTGGCTTAAGCACTCCGGTTAAAAGATCCACTATGGTGGATTTCC
>CAZBUQ010000047.1:0-1033 GCA_964495135.1 uncultured Gammaproteobacteria bacterium | reverse complement strand
ACTGCCACCGTAGTATTTTTCTTAAATTGTATATTAATTGAGGCAAGTACCGGCTGACTGTCGTAGACAAAACTGACATTTTCAAATTGAATGCGCTTTTCAATGGAATACTTCTTGATTGTACCGGTCTGTTCGCGCGTATGGCGCGCCTCCTCCATTGCTTCGGGGATGACTTTAAGCGCACCGCTACAGCCAAAAAACTTTTGCCAGCTTGATTGTAGAGTGACCACCCGCATAAGGGTCCGATAAAAAAGGAGTATTAAAACCGCGATAAGCGCAAACTCTTTTCCAAATAGTACAATTTCCACATAGATAAATACCGATACCAACACTACCGCGATAAACTCCGGTGCGGCACCGATAAAACTCCCGATCATTCCCATCTTAAAACGCAAATCAGTGCTTTTCATGACAATTCGCTCAAGATACAGATTTACTTTAGGAAAACGGTTTGTGGCCTTGAGATACTTAAAAAATTGCATGAATTCAATAATGCCGCCTTGGAATTGTTCATCCTTTTCAGTTATCCGCAATGAGTATTGTTTGGTTTTCTTGGTAAAACGCCGCAATACTGTAAGCACTAGGATACCGGCGCCAAACGCGACCGCAGTCACTGTCGGATCAAGCAAAAACGAAAGCCCGAGATAGACCGCTACATAAATCACGCCGACAAATACTCCGGCGTAATGTCCGAATGCCCCAAGAAATGTCCAAAGCTCTCGCGCCAAGAGATTAACAAATTTCCCCGCGTTATTTTTAAGGTACAGCTCCTTATAGTCGGACGCGCTCCACCCTTTGATAATCCGAAGCGCTACCGCGCGATAAAGATCGCGTGTGATTTTCTGCACCGCAACCTCTTGAAAAAACATAAATAAAAACTTGAGAAAAAACACGGCTCCGATCGAAATAAGAATACCGCCGAGAGTATTGCCTCCGAAACTTTGGAGTACTTTTATGAGTATTGCCGCGACGCCGGTTTGGGATAGAGTACCGTTCTGCATATATTCGAGGAGCGGGAAAAACATGACAATCC
>CAZBUQ010000046.1:0-6073 GCA_964495135.1 uncultured Gammaproteobacteria bacterium | reverse complement strand
TCGTCGGCCACGCCGTTGCAGTCCTCGTCCGAGCCGTTGCAGGTCTCGGCGGAGGGGGTGCCCTCTTCGGCGTTGCAGGCGGTGGTGAAGTAGCTCGAGCAGACGTACTCGCCGGCCGCGTAGCACGCGCCGACTCCCACGCTGCACGACTGACCGACGTTGAAGGTCTCATCGACCTCGCCGTCGCAGTCGTTGTCGAGCCCGTCACACAGCTCGCCGCCCGGGATCGTCACACAGGTCCCGCCGAAGCAGGCGTTGCCCGTGCACTCCCCGCAGTCGGCGTGCTCCACGCACTCCACGCACTGGTTGGGATCCAGCGCACGGTTGCACATGGGCGCGTTCTCGGGGCACTCCTCGTCGGAGGTGCACTCGACGCAGTCGCCGAGCATGCACAGGGTGCCGTCGCGGCAGTCGTCGTCGGTCATGCAGTCGGGCTGCGGCGCCGCGTCCGGCTCCACGCCCGCGTCCGGCTCCTCGCTCTCGCCTTCGCCCTCGGACTCGCTCTCGCCTTCGCCCATGTCGGGCTCCGGCGGAACCGTGACGTCGGGCTCCACGCCCGCGTCCGGCTCGGGCTCGATCTCGCCGGCATCGGACTCCACGGGCGGCACGTCGAACGTGCAGCCCGAGATCACCGCGATGAGGGCCGCGAACAGGTTGGTGTTCTTCATGGCTCTGTCTCCTTATTGCGCCCTCATGGGACGCGTTTGCCATCGTTTGTCAGTTGTCAATGCACTATCTCGTCTTTTACGAGACTGAAATCCGTCTCACGCCTATTTGGCGAGACGAGTTTCAAACTCGTACCTTACGAAAAAAGGGTACTCGAGGTGCCCGGCGACGCGCTTTCACGCATCAACCGGGCACCCCGAGGTGCTATTAGTCCCGTTAGAGGTAGTTCGCCCTAGGCGAACGCAACCTCTAAACGGGATCAGAAGTGGAACAGAGCCGCTGCGGCTCCGCCCGCGGCCGCGCCGGTCACGTCGCCGTCCTCGATGCCCATGCCGCCCAGACCCACGAGCTCCAGCGCGAAGCGCTGCTGCCCGGGGTAGAGGCGAACTCCGAACCGACCCAGGAGCACGGTCGTCGGGTCGGTCGCCTCCGAGGTCAGCCGGAAGTCGGACTGCACGCCCATGACGAAGCCGAAGCTCCGCCAGGGCATGATGACTCCCTGCACCAGCGGGCTGACCACGCCCACGAGCGTGACCTGACCCGGGTCGAGCTCGGCGCCGCCGTAGCCGCCCTGCACTCCCAACTCCACGCCGGACTTGTAGGGCCCGACCGGGATGTGGAAGGCGAACGTGCCGCCCGCCATCCCACCGACGTTGGTGCCGCCAGCGGCCGGACCGAACACGAGGAGCTGCAAGCAGGGCAATCCCAGCAGGTCGTGGACCTCGCACTGGTAGCCCAGCTCGACATCCTCGATCTCGACGGCCTTGCGCTTTGCCGCGGCGGTGGCTTCCCGATTGGCGTCCTGCTGCTTGCGCACGAGCACGATCGGATTCTCGCCGGACCCGGCCGTTGCCTCGCCACCCTCGTCCACGATCCGGAACCAGCCGCACTTGTTGTCCTTGCGGCGGGGACCGGTGGCCGAGCAGATGGCCCAGGCCTGGGCGTCGGTCACGCTGGTCCAGGCGCCCTGGGTCTGCGGGAACATCTGCGCGAGCTTGAGCGCGGTCGCACGGTCGCAGCGACCGGCCTGGTTGAGCCCGTTCTGCTTCTGGAAGTCGCAGACCGGGTCGCCCTCGGCGGTCGAGCAGTCCACGACCTCGCTCCACAGGTACGGGCAGTCGTCGGTCGGCGCCTGCGCCTGCGCGGTGGAACCGCACAGGCAGAGCGCGACGACCATCAGCGTCTCGAACAGGTAGGGCTTCATTGTCGTGTCTCCTCTTCGTGGTCGTCGCTACGGGGTGGAAAGCCGACCGCGGATGCGGATCGGCTCGAAAGCCTCCGCCGGCGGTTGCGCCGCGGGCGGAGCCGACTGCGCTGCCGCGGCCGGTGCCGCGCCGCGTCCACGGCCACTGCCGCGACCCTGCGGCTTGGGTGCCGCGGGAGGCGGCTCGACCGCCTTCTTGGCAGCCGCTTCCTCGAGCGCCTTGATGCGCGCCTCGAGATCGGCCTTGTCCGCCGCGCACTTGTCACGCGCGTCGGTGCAGGTGGCCAGGTCGACCACGGCCTTGGCCCGGGCCGCGTCGTACTCGGCGATCGCGGTGGCCACCTCGGCCGCGGCCGCGGTTCGGACCGCCGAGCAGTCGCAGGCCGGCTTCTTGGCGGCACGCGCCTTGCCTGCCTGCGCAGGCAGGCGCGGCTTGTCGGGCTTCGGGTCGGGCGCGGGCGGCGGCGCCGGGGTGGACTTGGTCCACTCGGCCCCGACCGAAAGGGTGAAGGCACCGGCCGGAGCCGGCCCCGTGTAGGTCGCGGTGGCCGAGTTGGCCAACGCGGGTTCCGCCATGCAAAGCAGGGCGGCGGTCAGAACCATCATCATGGTACGCATGGTCTTTCCTTTCCCGCCCGAAGGCGGACGGTTGAGGTTGTTGTCATCCTGAACGAAATGAAATTTCCTTTTAAAGATGTCAAACTTTTAAGGATTCTTCATTCCGTTCAGAATGACTATTTGGGCCTGTTTTACACTTCTGACAATGTTTCAAGTAACAACACTGTGAACCGACGACTGTGAACTGATGTCCACTATCGCCTGGAACAGTGCTAACCTCCATATTTCTCCTCCTTTGCTTGCCCGCCGAAGCCTCGCCCGGCCTTCGCAGCCGAAGCTGCTTCGGCGGAGTAGGCGCGCAGGCGGGTCTCCTCCTATTTCGAGAGAAAAATGAAAGCCAACACTGCCTCCTCTGTAAAATCCCCTATTTATGCGGCTTTTTGCCCACTTTGGGCATTTTCAGGATAACGCTTAACTATAGCAGAAATTACGAGTTTTGTCAAGTACCAGCCCCTAAATGTCATTAATGAAAAAAAGGCCCGCCGTAGGTTGTCCCACGGCGGGTAAGTTGAGGTGCTTGAGGTGCCGTCTCACCGGCACTCGGGGAGGTCATCCCCAAGGTCCTTGAGCCCGCGGCACGCGGCGTTCAGGCGCTGTCGCAATGCGCTGTTGCGCGGGTTGCGCCGAAGCAGAAGCCGAACGTCCTGCGCCTCCTTGCGCAGCGCCGCGACTCTGACTGCGCGTTCTTCCTCGCGCTCACGCTCACGACGTTCTTCACGTCGCTTCGGCGTTGACCGCGGCGGTGCAGACGCCGGCGGTTTCGCGCGCGGCGGAGCGACCACAATCACGCGCGGCGTCGGTGCGGACGGCTCGACCTGCGGAACCACTACCGGTGAAGGCGTGGGCTCCGCGGGCTTGTCCGACTGCACCTTGGTCGGTAGCGTCGTGACGGGATTGACCGGCTCCACGACCGCGGGAACCGTTGCCGTTCCCGACTCGTCTCCCGACCGCGCCATGATGACGCCCACGCCGACCGCGAGCAGTGCCGCGATCGCAACGCCCGTCCGGAAGACGGCTTGCGACCGACCGCTCGAGGGGTGACGCGTGACGCTCTCGCCTTCCATGGCTGCCCGCAATTCGCGCGCGAAGGCCGCCATAGTCGGCGTACGCCTCTCCGCATCGTTCTCGCTCGCGTGCATTACCGCGCGGGCAAGCGCCGGCGTCAAGTCCGGGCAGTATTCCCGGATAGATGTGGGCTTGACGGCATAGGCCCTGACGGACATGTATCTGGTCGGTGTGGGGTTGTCTCCCAACACCCTATCATGAGGCAAATGCCCGCGGCTCAACATCTCATACAAGATGAGCCCGGCCGCGTACACATCACTGCGGCAGTCCACCAACTCCCCGCGCGCCTGTTCTGGGGACATGTACCTTGGAGTACCAAGGGCCTCACCGCCCAGGGTGAGGTTCCGCGCGCCACACAATTCCGCATCCGCCTTGGCCACGCCAAAATCCATCACCTTCACAACCTCCACATCTCCCGACCCGCATACCAGAAAGATGTTCTCCGGCTTGAGATCGCGGTGGACAATGCCCTTCTCATGCACCGCGCTAAGCGCGTCGGCCAGCTGCAGCATGATGGAAAGCACACGCGCCTCGGACAATGGCTCCTTGCTATCCAACACATCAGCCAAATCCTGGCCCTGAAGATACTCCATCACCAGGTACGGCGTTCCGTCTTCGGTTTCCCCGGCATCGTAAATGGTTACGATATTGGGGTGGTTGAGCGCGCTCGTGGTCAAGACCTCGGCCAGAAAACGCGCCCTAACGCCCCGCGCCGGAGTCCCTCCAAACCTCGCCGACAACATCTTGACTGCTACTCTGCGGGCGGTACTCAACTGCTGGGCGAGATAGACGCGCCCCATTCCACCTTCACCAACTAATGCGTCAATCATGTACTTGTCCCCGAGTATCTGCCCCACCAAGGGGTCGGCGCCCGCGGGGCTCGCGGATCCGACGGCAGGCGCGCCGTCGGAGACAGGAGCGGCCTGGGTTTGCGCCAGAGCCGGATCTTCCCACTCCGTAGGAGCCCAGCTCGGGCTCGACGGCGTCTTTCGCTTTGCCATCTGAATCCTCCCGGGGTCTTTGCCCCATCGTTATCGTTAATACTTCAAGGAACAAACTAAGCACAGCGCACTTAAATTGAAGTCCACAGTTCACAGTCGTCAGCCTGCCTGCGCAGGCAGGTTCACCGTGTTGACTTGATACGCTGTCCTTAATTCGCAAACAATTCAATATAACACAAAAACGGGGCTTTGTCAACCCCGCCCTCTGTTAAAGACGCTTAAAAATGGTTGAGATTACACCAAATGTCCGCGATGTTTACGTCTTCTGTGATCTACCCAAACCCACGCGCCTCCCAAAGTCGCCCCAACAAAAATACCTGTCAGCGCGTTTAAGAATATATTAGGTTTTACTGGAAACCTTGAGATTAAAGGAGAATCAACTAAACGCACGGTAATTTCCCGGCCGATATAATCGGAACCTTGGCTAGACAATAAAAACGCGATCGCGGCTACCATTCTTTTCGCTTCATCACGGGAACGCTGACATACGCTGATATCTCAAAGTCCGGTTCCGCCCCCGACTGACGTTCAGACCGTATTGCTCCAAAGCGCGCGCCGCTGCGCCTCGCGCGCGTGTTTAAAATAATTCGCGTCAACCTTGTAACCGCTCTCCAGTACACGATCTAAAAACGAACTGGTCGCGACTACTTGGCCAAGATTTTCCGCGATAAGCTCGGTAGAACGAATCGCAGTATAAGGATCCAGAGTAAACGCGGCTTGCTGTGTAATCAAAAGCCGTACGGTCGCCGAATATTTAAGCGGCTGTAAAAGAGAAAGCGCGCCGGCGAGCACTCCCACCGCGACCGCAAACAAAATAATAAACTGCCGGCGAGGTTTAAGTACATGTAAAACCGCTTCCATATGTATTGAGTATACCACAATTTACTCTTGCCCACCAAGTGTAACCCGCACGCTCTCCTCTTTGCCGGCGCGCAAGTATTTAACCTCCACTTCCGCGCCCGGCTGATAACGTTGTAACAGTATTGGAAAAGGCAGTATTCCATCAAGACGCCGTCCATCAAACGAAGTGAGCACATCGCCTTCTTTCAATCCGGCTTTAGCCGCGGCGCTGCCCGTAATTACCGCCGGACGACGCGGCTGATTTTTAAGCAAGAGCCCGGCTTTGGGCAAAGTTTCTTTCAGGGCGACCAATTTATTTAAATCCAAAAAGCGCGCCCCAAAAATGGTTGGCCGATACTGTCCCGCTTTAAGATATTGGCGCAAAACATTGCTCAAAAATTCCGCCGGGACAACACGACCGTCTTTGCCGCCAAAACCGGCTAAATCACCGTCTTCAAAAAACACCCAAGCCCCTTCCGTAATTTTCTTATCTAACTTAAGCGCGGCAAACGGTTGGTCTGACGCGAGCGTTTCCCCGGCGGTCCCCGGAGCATAGAGCTCGACTACGCGTTGAAAAGTGAAACTGCCCGCTGAATCGACAACCACCACGCGCTGACCAATTTTAAATTTTTCAAATGGCGCGAGCGCGATAGGTTTAAGCGCGCTTATTGGCGTATCC
>CAZBUQ010000045.1:0-6144 GCA_964495135.1 uncultured Gammaproteobacteria bacterium | reverse complement strand
TAGAGTTTTTTTATTATGAAATGTATCCGGGTTTTTCATAATCCTAAAATT
Organism: uncultured Gammaproteobacteria bacterium; assembly: GCA_964495135.1. GTDB lineage: Bacteria > Patescibacteriota > Patescibacteriia > GWA2-47-26 > GWA2-47-26 > CAZBUQ01. The sequence goes on along the minus strand of CAZBUQ010000045.1, from coordinate 6,093 downwards.
CCATACTATCCCCAAGCCAGCCATCGCAACATTTGATACAATGCCAAAACACATCCATGATAAGGTGTGTTTTGTTGTAACTGCTAAGCTTAAGAATAGTAGGGGTTGACACTACAGTTGCGAGGTGATTAAGTGAAAATGGAGGTGCGTCAAAATGAACCAAAAAACCCTGCTGCTGCTTACCGGTCCGTCCGGAGTGGGGAAACGCCCGCTGGTGCATGCGTTGACGCGTGTGCTTGCGGCGCGCGGCCGGATTTTTCGCTTCGGCGCGCGAGCGCTTCGGCGACCAAGCGGTGGAGGACACCCTCGCCGTGCTCCGGATCATGGGCGTCTTCTGTATGGTCACCATCTTTTTCTCCCTGTTCGAGCAGTACCAGTCGTCCTGGGTACAGCAGGGTATGATGATGGAGCGGCCGGGCTGGAGCCTGCCGCTGTTCGGTGATCTGACCGAGGAGACCATCCAGATGTTCAACCCCTTCCTGATCATGATCCTCGTACCGGTAGTCATCAAGCTCCGGGCGCGCGCCGAGGGACGCGGGTGGAATGTCCACGCCATTCGCATGATGGCGGCTGGCATGTTCATCGCGAGTGCGAGCTTCGTCGCTATCGCGTTCGTGCAGCGCCGCGTCGACGCGCTGGCGCTCGTAGATCAGAAGCTCAACCTGCTGTGGCAACTCCTTCCCTACACGATCGTCACGATTGCGGAGGTGGGGGTGTCCGCCATCGGGTTGGAGTTCGCCTACACGCAGGCGCCGCCGCGGATGAAGAGCACGGTCATGGGGTTCCTCATGCTCTCCATCAGTTTGGGAAATCTGCTGGTGGCGGTGATGGCCAAGATCGGCCCCCAGAAGCTGGAGCACTCGTTCTGGCTGTTCGCCGGACTGATGGCGGCCGCCGCGGTGATCTTCGCGGTCATCGTGCGCTTCTACAAGGTGCGCGACTACACGCAAGGCACGTAGTACACAGGGAGGACAAACACAACGACACGTGGTGGTTCAGGGCGGGACGCGCAAGCGCCCGCACCTAGACCACCCTCTTTTATTTTGATGTGGGGTTGGTCGCTTTTGTATCAGAAATGTGCTATAATATTAAAATATGGAACCCATGCTTGGTGTGGATAAGTCCACAAAATCCAAAAAACCTCTTGTAATCGGGCTTGCTTTAGTAGCCGGAGCAGTTATTGTGGCCCTGTTGATTTGGTATTTTGTAAGCGCAAGCGGGGAAAAGCGTCAATTATCTCAAGAGGCGGCCGAAGTGGCGCAACAACTGGAGGAGCAGCAAAGGACTGCCCAGGCAGTGGATACGATAGTTTCCCCGCCGTCGCTCACTGTGGAAAATGTGACGCCGGAGACTAATCCTCTTGCGGAAAAAGTTCCGGAAGTAAATCCGGTTGTACGCGCTAATCCTTTTACGGATGAATACGAAAATCCCTTTGAATGATTCTACAAATTACGAATTTTGTACAAATGTACAAATTTGTATATTTGTAAATTGATTTGTAATTCGTAGTAGTTATATGACCCTCACTATTTCCCTCTCCACTCTTAAACGCGTTTTGTATGGGCTTATCGCAGTCGGCGCTATCGCCGCAGCCAGTGTTTCTTTTGCGCTTGCGCAAGAGGATGTGGGCGAGGAAGATATTAATCAAGAAGCTGTCGCGAGAATTCAGTTTCCAATCGCGGAGCTTAACGGATGCGCCAATAAGGAGGAGTGTAAAGCTTATTGCGATGGGCAGACTAATAGAGACGCGTGTTTTGGCTTTGCAAAAAAGCACGGACTAATGAAGGCGGAAAAAATTCGCCGGATTGAAAAGCGCATGGAAGCCGTAGAGGCCGCCGGTAGCGGTCCGGGCGGGTGCCGGAGCGCGCGTGAATGCGAAGCATACTGTGCGGATGTAAGTCGCATGGGGGAGTGTATTTCGTTTGCAAAAACGCACGGTGTAATGGATGAGCGTGAATTGGCCGAGGCGGAAAAAATACAGGCGGCGCTGGCTCGCGGCGCAAGGTTGCCCGGCGGATGCTCTAACAAAGCGGCCTGTGAACAACATTGCTCAAATCCGGATAATATGGACGAATGTATGGCTTTTGCCGAGCAAGCCGGATTTATGGACGCCAAGGAGCTGGAGGAGGCTAAACGGATTTTGCCCCTGATGAAGAGCGGTCAGACCCCGGGCGGTTGCCGCGGGCGCGCGCAATGCGAGGCATATTGTCAGGCTGGCGAGCATATTAACGAGTGTATCGCGTTTGCGGAAAAAACCGGTCTGGCAAAACCGGAGGAGCTTGAGATGATGCGCAAAACCGGCGGGCGCGGTCCGGGCGGCTGTCGCGGCAGGATTGAGTGCGAAACTTATTGTGAAAATCCAAATAATGCCGAAGCGTGTTTTAATTTCGGAGTTGAACACGGGTTAATTTCGCCGGAAGAACTTGCGCAGATTCAAAAGGCCGGCGGGGTTGAACTATTGCGCCAGGGCGGTCCGGGCGGCTGCCGCGGGAAGCGGGAGTGTGAGCAATTTTGCCGCGCGCCGGAAAATCAAGAGGCCTGTTTTCAGTTCGCGTCCGAGCGGGGTTTAATTCCGCCGGAGGAAGCCGAGCGAATTCGCGAGTTGGGCGGAACGCAGGCGTTTCAAGGTCCGGGCGGATGCGTAGGCCCGCGCGAGTGTGAAAAGTATTGTTCGCAGGAGGAAAATAAGGGCGCCTGTATGGAGTTTTTCAGTGGGGGTCATGGCTCCGGCCCCGCCGATCGGGATCAGCGGGGAGAATTTGAAGGCGAATTTTCAGGTGGCGCTTCGGGTGGTTTTGAAGGTGAATTCAATGGTGAACGTCAAATGCGCCGCGAACCCCCGCCATTTATGGTGCCGGGATTTTCCGGCCCTGCCGGATGCGCGACACCCCGGGAGTGCATGGAATTTTGTAAAAATCCGGATAATCTGGAATCCTGCAAAAGATTCGCGCCTAGCCGTCCGCCTCATGGTGAAGACGAATTTTCCGGACAGCCGCGCGATGAGTTTCCGGGTCAGGGATTTCCAACCGAAGGATTTACTCCTCCGCCCGGATTTGGCGAAGAACCGCCCGGGTTGCGCGAGGAAGGATTTGAAGTACCTCCCGGATTTATGCCGCCCGGAGTCGAGGGGATGACTCCAGAAATGAAAGCCCGGATGATGCGTGAACCCGGGTTTGATGACCGACATTTTGATGAACGCGGGATTAGGGAGGAATTTGAGGGCGAGGGGGAGGAGCGAGCGATATTCCAAGAGCGTCAACAACTTCTGGAACGGGAGCAAATTCAGGAAAATATTCGTGTCCGCGAAGAAGATTTTAGTCGGCGCGCTGAAGAAGAATTCCAGCGCCGCGAAGAATTTCGAGCGCCACCAGAGGGATTTAAACCGCCGGAAAGATTTGCCCCTCCGCCGGATGGATTCCGTCCGGAACAGTTTGGCCCTCCTGAAGGTGCGCCTTTGCCGCAAGATTTTTCTCCGCAATCTTCCGCGCCGCGCGGTAATCGTGGATTAGCTCGCGCGTTATCTTTTGCGCTCGCCCTTATACGTGGTCGTTAAAATAATGCGCGCGAAAAAGGAGGTGATATGCGATGAGTAGCAAAAAAATTGTTGCCGGCGGTCTTTGCGCCGGTTTGGTATTTTACGCGCTTTCGCTTGTGGTTTGGGCGTTATTTAAGTTTTTGCCGATTGTGCCCTTGGCCGTTGCCGTGCCGCCGCAAGGATTAAGCGGGGGTTGGTATATTGAGCATTTGCTCGTCTCGCTTTTTATCGGGTTGCTGTGGGGATTTGGGTACGCGGTTTATGGAAAGTTACGTCCCGGAGGTTGGCTTTATGGCGTGACCATGTACGCGGTTGGACTGCTGCCGGCCTTTGCCGCGAATTTTGTTATTGCTCCGGAAGTGCGTTCCGTTATTTTTTATGGGGCACTGGTCGGATTAATTGGGGCATTGCTTGGCGGACGAACCCTTGCGGCGATAATTAAACGTTAGCAGGTTGTGCAGTACTACTCACGTCCAGTTTATCGTGACGCGGATTTTGAGCGGGCGCGATCAGTTGCCGGTTTAAGTCAAGCGCGGACGCGTTTACTTAAGACGGCATTGACTGCTTTCGCTTTTATTTTAATTGGACGCTTGTTTATGCTGCAGGTCTTGGAGGCGGATTTTTATCGCGCGTTGGCTTCTGATCAGCGTGATATTTATCAGGACATTTTTCCGGTGCGGGGAGAAATTTTGATCAAAGATTTGCGTGAAAACAGTCTTACGCCGCTGGCTACCAACAAGGACCTTTTTCTAGTTTTTGCTGATCCGCGGTTGATTGATAATCCGGCGCAAGTTGCCTCGGATATCGCGCCGATTTTGGGAATTGAACGGGGTGCGAATAGCGAATCGCCTACGAATTTACGAATTTCGAATCCCCAACTCGCAGATGCGGATAAATATCAAGAGCTTATAAACCGTTTGTCAAAATCCGATGATCCGTATGAACCGCTTAAAAGCGGAGTTGAAGAAGACATTATGGAGCAAATCAAAGCCCTTGAAATTCGCGGCATCGATGCCGTACGCGAGGCAGTGCGTTTTTATCCGCTGGGAAAATCCGGCGCGCATATTTCCGGATTTGTCGGATTTGAAGGGGATCGGCGTCTTGGACGCTATGGTATTGAGGGTGTATTCGAGAGCGAACTTGCCGGACAAGCCGGATCTTTTTCCGGTGAGCGTGACGCAGGCGGGCGCTGGATTCCGGTTGGGCGACGGGAACTGAAGCCGGCGGTTGATGGCGCCACAGTCGTTTTGACTTTGGATCGTACGATTCAATATACGGCGTGCACAAAATTGGAAGAGGCCGTTGCGCGCCATGGCGCTTCTGGCGGCGCAGTGGTAATTTTGGAGGTTAAAACCGGAGCGGTCCTCGCCATGTGCGGCGCTCCAACTTTTGATCCGAATAATTACGCGGGGGTCGAGGATATCAGCGTATATAACAATCCGGCAACTTCTGCCCAATATGAACCGGGTTCGGTTTTTAAGGTTATTACCATGGCCTCTGCGCTGGACGCCGGCGAAGTTACTCCGGAAACGACCTATGAAGATAAAGGTGTCGTGCAAATTGGTTCTTATGATATACGCAACTCGGATAACAAGGCGCACGGCGTGCAGACTATGACGCAGGTTTTGGAAGAATCTCTAAATACTGGCGCGATTTTTGCGGCCAACAAAGTTGGATTAGAAAAATTTCGCGACTATGTTGAACGCTTTGGATTTGGCAAAGCTACCGGGGTTGGAATGGGCAGCGAAGCGCATGGTGATATTGCCGCGCTTCAAAAGCGCGGACAAATTTATTTGGCAACTTCGTCATTTGGGCAGGGAATTTCGGCTACGCCAATGCAGATGGCCTCCGCAGTATCCGCAATTGCCAATCAGGGAAAATTGATGAAACCCTATCTTGTGGAAGAGCTTCGGGAAAGTAGCGGCGCAAGCACTAAATTTTCACCAGAAACTATTCGGGAGGTAATCACCCCGCGCGCGGCAACTCTGCTTTCCGGAATGATGGTCTCCGTTGTTGAAAATGGGCATGGCAAACGCGCTGGCGTTCCGGGTTATTTTGTGGCCGGAAAAACCGGTACCGCGCAAATTCCACTTCAAGATGACAAAGGCTATGAGTCGGGTGAGACTATTGGAACTTTTGTGGGCTTTGCTCCGGTGGAAAATCCGAAATTCGCAATGCTCACTCGCATTGACCGGCCCAAAGATGTTAAATTCGCGGAATCAACCGCCGCGCCGCTTTTTGGCGACATTGCGAAATTTTTGCTCCAGTATTTTGAGATCAAACCAACGCGTGCAGCGATAGTGCGATAACCCCTTGACCGCGCCACGCGTCTTTATAGTAAGACAATTGCTTTTGATTTTGCTATAATGTAAAGGGTTGATCCCTAGAGCATGAAAAAGGGGATTGATCCTAAAACATGCGCAATTTTAGAATTTTTGCACTACTTATCGCGCTTCTTGTCGGGGGTCTGGGCAGCTTAATTGCCGCACCCGGAATTTTTGCGGCTCCGGGCGTGCCCGAGATACTCAATCATCAAGGCCGGCTGCTTGACGGGAGCG
>CAZBUQ010000044.1:0-6374 GCA_964495135.1 uncultured Gammaproteobacteria bacterium | reverse complement strand
GTTTTGTTCCGGATCAAGCGCCTCCAAAAGCGCGGCGGACGGATCACCGCGAAACGCGTCAAAACCCATTTTGTCAACCTCATCCAGCATAAATACCGGATTGCGCGTACCGGCCGTGGAAACCCCCTGAATAATCCGTCCCGGCAGCGCGCCAACATAGGTGCGCCGGAATCCCCGAATCTCGGCTTCATCGCGCACCCCGCCCAAAGACATGCGCGTAAATTTGCGTCCGAGCGCGCGAGCGATTGATTTTCCGATTGAAGTCTTGCCGGTTCCGGGCGGTCCCACAAAGCAAAGGATCGGTCCGCGAATTTTACCCACCAGTTTCTGCACGGATAAATATTCCACCATACGCTCCTTTACCTTATCCAAACCATAATGATCATCGTCTAAAACTTTTTGCGCTCGCTTTACATCAATCGCGGACTCGTCTTTTTTTGCCCAAGGTAATTTGACCAACCAATCTAGGTATCCGCGAATATAGGAAATTTCCGGAGAAAATGAAGGCATGCGCTCCATCCGCGCCAGCTCCTCGAGCGCGGTTTTTTGCACCTCTTCAGGCATTCCGGATTTTTCAATTTTGGCTTTGAGCTCCTCCACTTCATTGCGCCCTCCGGCCATGCCTAACTCTTTTTCAATGGCTTTAAGCTGTTCGCGCAAAAATACTTCCTTTTGCATTTTGTCCAGTTCTTTGCCAACCTCGGCTTGCAGTTTTTTAGCTTGGCGAAGCACTTGTTGTTGACGCCCTAACGACTGACGCAGTTTTTCCAATTTTTCCTCCACGGTTTGCGCGGCTAAAATTTCCTGACGCTCCTCAATTTTGAAATCCAAGTTGCTGGCGATAAGATCACCCAAAATCCAGGGATCAGTAATATTTAAAATTACAAACAGGACATCGAGCGGAACCGGCGCGCCCATAGAAACCACCTCGCGGAATTGATTTATGGCCGAGTACATCAGCGCTTCAATCTTTTCCGTCTTTTTTACCAGCGGCGGGGAGAGCGGTTCAATCGCGACTTTTACAAACGGATCCCCCTGCGCAATACTGACAATTTTAGCGCGCGCTATTCCTTCAACAAGTACGCGCACGCCTCCGTCTTCGGCTTTGCCCATTTCCTTAATTTTGGCAATTGTTCCAATTTGATAAACATCCTCTAAAGTCGGCTCATCATGTTCCTCCGCTTTCTGCGCAACAAAAAAGGCCATCTGCCCATGTTTCATCGCAAAATCCAGCGCGGCGAGCGACTTTGGCCGCTGGACCAAAAGCGGCATCGCCACGCCCTGAAACACCACTGCGTCGCGTAGCGGCACGAGCGGCAAGTCACGTTTCCCTTGAAGTATTTGAAATCCCTTTTGCATTTTCGGTTGTTCCATAGACATAAATAATAACTCGGACAGACACTGATAATTACAGATGGGACACGGATTTAATTATAATATCTGTGTATATTCCGTTCCTCATCAGTGTCTATCAGTGTTATGCCGTTATCTTAATGGCAACCTCTGCTGCTCTCCTCTTAACTTTCTGGCCGCCTTGCGCCCGGCCGGGGTCAACCGCACCTCTTTAATATACCACTTTTTTGGAGTTCTGACACCTATCCCGGTGAGTAACCCTTTATCAATCAAGCGTTCCAGGGTTTTGGTAACTGTATCTACAACATCTTTTGGCCGGGCAGCTTTACCTTCATAAAATGCATGAAAAGGCGCGCGCGGCACCTTTCCTTTTGCATTAAAACACACTCCTAAAATATGCTTTTGCAGCGGCGAGAGGCGCATCATACACCCCTAGTATATCACAAAACTAAAACCTGGAGGTGCGGGGATTTGCACCCCGAGGATCTTGGATGATAAGCCAGATCCAGTACTGCACCACCCCCAGGTTGTTCACAGTATAACATATCCACAGATTATTATTGACAAAAAACAATCACTTATGGTAATCTGTAGTTGATGATAAGCCAGATCCGTACTGTACAGGATCCATGCAAAAAGCCCTGCCGAAAGGCAGGGCTTTGCTATTACTATTTTCTTGCTTATTTTTCTAGCAAATGCCAGTGGTGACCCCACTCATGCACTGTTTTTCCTGAACGACTTTTTTCACGAGGAACATAACGAATTTGATATCGCTTTCCCTTATACGTTACTATAGTACGCGATTTGGCATTGGGATAAAGTTCATCTAATTCACGATCTCGCGTTTCCTCTTCTGTTAATTCAATCACTCCAGCTTCTTTTAACGCCGCCTCAATAATTTCTAATCTTCGTCGCGCAGTCCTTGTCCCGGCTTTAAATTTATTCGGATTGTTACTTGTGTCAGTCTTCAATCTCCGCTTCCACACTTTTAAATCTTCTTGTGCTTCCTCCAAATCAGCAAGCGTATACGCAGGTTTTTCTTCCGTTTGAGCGTCCGCGCTAGATCGTAATGCGGGGCGGCGTTTAGCAGTTCGCTGTGCACGCCGTTGTTTTTCCTGGTATTCTCGAACTTCGTTCCTGATTTCCCCTTGAACACGAGGGTCATCTAGGTTAACGGGTGTCCCCGTAATCTCGCTCCGCGGTCCGCCTACATCTGGCCTAGGACGAAATTTCTCTCCCATATGGTTCTTATTACACCACCTTAATATGCGCTTCTTTAAGGGCTTTTGCTGGCAAATCTGATGGTGCGCCCATTAATGGGTCGCGCGCGTCGCCGGTTTTGGGAAAGGCAATCACTTCGCGGATGTTCGGCTCGCCGGCTAAAAGCATGACAATGCGATCAATGCCCGGCGCAAATCCACCGTGCGGTGGCGCGCCGTATTCAAATGCTTCGAGCATGTGGCCAAATTTTTCATCAATCTCTTTTTGCGAAAGCCCAAGGAGCTTGAAAATTTTATTCTGCAAATCGCGCTTGTGAATGCGAATACTTCCGCTGGAAAGCTCGTAGCCATTGAGTACCAAATCATACGCATTGGCACGCACGGACATGGGATCGGAATCAAGTTTTTCTAAATCAGCCGGATGCACATCGCAAAACGGATGATGCATTGCCTGCAATGTGCCATCTTCTAACTTTTCAAACATTGGAAAATCCAAAATCCAACAAAACGCAAGTTCGTTAGAATCATTTTTATCTTTACGCAAATCCGGCTTATCCGTGCCATATTTTTCCATGGCTTGCGCGTAAGTTAAACGCGCAAAGGTAGCGCTGGTTAATTTCTTTTCCGGCGTGACTTCTTTTATCAATGCTTTAAACATCGCTTCGGTGTATTGCAAAATATCTTCGCGCTCCACAAAAGACATTTCAAAATCCAGTTGAGTAAACTCCGGCTGGCGGTCCCCGCGCTGGTCTTCATCGCGGAAACAGCGCGCGATTTGAAAATAGCGCTCAAATCCGGCTACCATGCACAGCTGCTTAAATTGCTGAGGCGACTGGGGAAGCACATAGAATTTGCCGGCATGCAGGCGGGAAGGCACCATAAACTCGCGCGCACCTTCCGGGGTACCTTTTATCAAAATCGGGGTTTCAATTTCAACAAACCCATGTTCATGCATATAATTTCTGAAAAATGAAATTACCTTATCGCGAAATACTAAATTATTCCGCATCCGTTCACTACGCAAATCCAAATAGCGGTATTTCAGCCGCGTCTCTTCGTTTACTCCGCTAGTATCTTTATCAAGCTCAAACGGCGGGGTTTTAGATTCATTAAGTACCTTTAGGTCGGCAGCCAAAAGTTCAACCATGCCAGTCGCTATTTTTTCATTAACCGTTTTTTCCGCGCGCTTCTGCACCGTGCCCGCAAATTCTACAACATATTCACCGCGCAAATCCTTTGCCGCCTCGTACGCATCGCCCAAATCTTTTGGCGCGCAAACAATTTGCAAAATTCCGCTGCGATCGCGCAGATCAATAAAAATAATCTTTCCCATATCGCGCCGAGCATGAACCCAACCCTTGACAACTACCATGTCACCAACTTTATTGACGGTATCTATATTCCAAGTACGGTCCTGCATAGTATATTCACGACTCACGTAACACGTAGCACGAAACAATTGTTATGTGTTATATGCATCATGAAGTTTAGTGTATCACACTCCAGCTGGAATGGCTAGCGGCTCGCGCGCAAAAAAATCAATGAAAGCCTGGCTTTTCGGCCTCTCACCAAAATGCATTTCTATCATCATTTTTACAATGTGCCCGAATTCCTGTCGCACGACTTGTGGCAACTCTAGTCGCGCAAGCGGGGCATTCAGAATGCTTTCCAAAGTTTCCAAAGTGAGCGAGGAAATCGGAAAGGCCTCTGGACTAAAACGTACAAAACAATCATTACACAACACTCCTCCGCGAATCGCATCAAAATAGCGCGTGAGACCGTCTACTTCTTTTTTGCATAATACACAATTACGTAGCTCTGGCGAAAAACCGGTTTCGCGTACAAGTTTAAGCGCAAACATGAGCTCAAGCGCACCATCTCCTTTCTCCAAAAGTTTCAAAGTGGAGAGAAATAATTCAAACACCGCGCGTTCCCGCGTTCCCGGACGCAAAACCAGATCGACAAGCGCCGCGGCATATACGGCCTTTGAAAGTTTTTCCAAATCGGCCCAAAGCACGGGAAAACGTTCTAAAATTTTTACCTGCGCCACCCGATCAAACCTTCGTCCGCGCGCGAACATAAAATCGCAAAGATAAAGCGGCTGTAAGTGCGCAACCAGTTTACTTTGCGGTTTGCGCACCCCTTGCGCCCAGGCTTCAACTTTGCCATGATCCGAAGTTAAAATAGAATAAATGCGATCAAACTCGCCAATGTCGCGATACTTCAAAATGATGCCGGTGGTGTTGTAAGTCATATTTTTCACGACTCACGTAACACGTAGCACGAAACAATTGTTATGTGTTGTATGAATCATGCATCGTGGCCTTCAAGCCAACCTTGTAAAATAAGTGCTGCAGCGGCGGAATCTTTGTCAATCTTACGACGTTCCCGGCCATAGTTTTTCATAGTCCGCTCAATCTGCGCAGTCGTAAAATGTTCATCCGCAATTTCTACTTTTACATACTTTCGGAGTTCTTTTACAAACTCCTGTACTTTCGCCTCCATTGGCCCCTTACCGCCCTGCCCCACCACCACCAGCTCCACCCCTTCTTCTTTCACAATTTTCACAATCTTATCAACAATGTTTCGAGTTTCGAGTTTCAAATTTCGAGTTTCGAACACAGCAAACGGCACAGCCGTTTTTGCGTCTGTGTCCCCAATCGAAACCCCTATTCGCTTGGTTCCGTAGTCAATGCCTAGGATTCTCATAGTGATTCATCCATTGAGACTAGATGCTCTTTCAACCAATTCCTAACCATATCCAAAACTTTGTCTCTGTCGCTTGGTTTTGATTCTGCGATAAAAAGCGTCTTGTCGGCAATTTCCTTTTTCCCCGCATCAATCCAGTGATTATTAATATAGAGAAATACAAATAATGTAGCAGTAGCAATTCTTTTATTTCCATTTTGAAAGGGATGATTTTTAGTTAAAGTATAATAAAGTATTGTTGCTTTATCGAATAATGACGGGTAGAGATCTTTCCCGTCAAAAGTGGCTTTGGGCAGATTAAGCGCGGACTCAAGCAACGCAGTAGTGTGATTTTTAAAGGGAGCAATGGGGTCGTCGGTTGTATCGAAAATTGCCATCGCAAGGCGATGGCACATCTGTTCCATAAGCTCTACATCGAGATATTTAATTTCCATAACAAAAATCACGATGTCTTATCGTGTTCAGCAAGACGACGAAATACTTCTCTGTATTCTTTCACGGCTTTTTCAGTTCCCTCTGCTACTTTACGTTCCAATGTCTTGCGTTCTTCCGAAGACGGCATCAGAGAAGAAACTTTGATATGTTTGTGCGTATTTTTCATACATTAGTAAGTATAGCATATAAATCTAGTTCGCTCAAATAGATGTTATTTAGTAACAATTTCCGCGCCGCGTTTGCGCACAATTACCGTATGTTCAAAATGCGCCGAGGGGCTGCCGTCCGCTGAAACAATGGTCCAGCCATCTTCCAATACTTTCACGCGCCAAGTTCCCAAATTGATCATGGGTTCAATCGCAATAACCATGCCCTCTTGAAGTACCGGATCTGGAAAACCTTCCATCCAAAAATTGGGAATCTCCGGCGGTTCATGAACTTTATAACCCACGCCATGGCCAACCAAATCACGCACAATTCCAAAACCAAATTTTTCCACAAATTTTTCGATGGCACGCGAGATGTGGCTGACCCGATGCCCCGCGCGCACTTGCTTGATGCCAATCTTTAACGCCTTCTCTGTTACACCTACAAGCTCGCGTACTTTCTTGTCCACTTTGCCAACCATCACTGTCCGCGCATGGTCAGTATACAATC
>CAZBUQ010000043.1:2655-6494 GCA_964495135.1 uncultured Gammaproteobacteria bacterium | reverse complement strand
GTCTTTGCCGTTCTTAAAAAGATCAAGTGGCTATGAGCTGTCGGAATACAAAATGGTTACTGTTGCCCGCAACGTTATTTTCTATTTTCTATTTTCTATTTTCTGACTCCAATGAGACATTGGCGGCCGAGCGCCTAACTGGAGATGTTGGCATTCGACAGGAGGATATTATTTTGGTTCCGCCGCCCTCCCAGTTAGTTGCCGGAAGTCGCGCGCGAATTTATGCCATGGTGCATAATTTTGGTGACGAGGATCTATGGGCTCACGTTACTTTTTATCATGGCCCGGCAGTTTTAGGTGAATCACAGCCAATCTCGGTGCGCGGCAATGGTTTTCCGGAAGAAGTATTTGTTGATTTTATAGTACCCGACGGCTCATTTAACATTCTCGCGCGCATCCACGGAAATTCAATTGACGACCCCAATCCGGGCAATAATGAGGCGCTTACCTCGCTCATGACTCCGCTTGCCGATCAGGACCGCGATGGAATTCCGGACGCGCTGGATAATTGTCCGACTGTTCCGAATTCGGATCAAAAAGATACCGACGGCGACGGGGAAGGGGACGCCTGCGATTTGGATGATGATAACGACGGATTATCCGATATTGATGAGCTGGCGCGGGGAACTGATCCGCTAAATCCGGATACTGATGGCGATGGCATAGGAGACGCGCGCGATCCGCGTCCAATCAAAGCTGACATCTCACCGCTAACCCGGAAAACCACCGCAACCGGAACTGCGAGCGCGGGTCTGGTAGGGGATTCAAGCAGGGAAGTCGTAAACGAGACCAATAATGTTAATGTAGAATCCGCAGAAGGCAACCGCTCGGATAGTTCTAAATTAAGCAATGCCGGTAGCGCGGGCGACAAATCGGACTTGCAATTAATTCCAAGCACTGCTCCATTCCGCATCCCGCAAGGTTCATTGCCAAAACTTTGGATTGCCGCGGGATTTTCCGCGCTTTTTGCCGGCGTATTTTCATTTTTGGCTTTGCGCATCAAAACTCCACGAGAGTAGGCGGGTATGGTGGCTTGGCTGAATTCTAAAATTGAAACTATCACGGGTGCCGCGGTAATTTTGGCCGGGGCATCTCTTGCGTCAAAACTACTGGGACTTTTACGCAATCGCGTCTTGGCCGGAACATTTGGTGCCGGAGATACTTTAGACGCCTACTACGCGGCGTTTCGTATTCCGGATGCGATTTTTCAGTTTGTGGTCTTGGGCGCGCTTTCGGCTGGATTTATTCCGGTATTCATTGAGCTCATTGAAGCCAAGCGTGATCAATGGAAAGTCGCGATAACCGTGCTGAACGCGCTTATTGGCGTGCTTGCGCTGTTTACCATACTTTTTATTATCTTTGCCCCACAGCTGCAAAGCGCTATCGCTCCGGGGTTTCATGGTGAAAAACTGGCGTTGACCATTCGCCTTGCGCGCATTATGGCCTTGGGGCCGCTCTTTCTTGGCATTTCCGCGGTGCTCTCCGGCATCCTGCAATCTTATCGACGTTTTATAATTTACGCGCTGGCGCCTCTCTTTTACAACGCCGGTATAATTGTTGGCGCGGTCTGGCTGACTGAATATTTTGGTAGCGCTGGACTGGCGCTCGGTGTTGTTTTGGGAACAATTTTGCATATGCTCGTCCAGCTTCCGGCAACTTACGCGGTGGGATTGCGCTTCCGTCTCCAGCTTGACTTGAAAAATGCGGCGGTTCGTAAAATTGGCTGGCTTTCTTTGCCGAGACTTTTAGGTTTGGCCGTAACTCAAATCAATTTATTTGCGATTACGCTTATCGCTTCAAAGTTATCTTCCGGAAGTCTTGCGGTATTCAACCTCGCCAACGACATTCAAAGCGTGCCGCTTGGACTTTTTGCGATTTCGCTTTCGACTGCGGCGTTCCCGGCGTTTTCAGAATTTGCCGCGCGCGCTGACAAGCAAGGATTTCGGCGCAGCTTTTCGGCAACCGCGCGATTGATCCTATTTTTGACTATTCCATTTGTGGTGCTTTTTCTGCTTTTGCGCGCGCAGATTGTACGCGTACTTTTGGGTTGGGGAGAGTTTGACTGGAATGCCACTCGCGCAACCGCGGATGCCTTGGCATTTTTTAGCTTGAGTCTATTCGCGCAGGCGTTAATTCAACTTGTCGTGCGCGCCCTGTTTGCGATTAAAGACACGCTTTCACCGCTTATCGCGGGCGTGATTGGGGTGGTTACAAATATCGTTGGAGCCATACTTTTGCGCGAGCAGTTCGGGGTGGCTGTATTGGCCCTGGCGTTTTCGCTCGCGATGGTGGTCAACCTTGTGGCTTTGTGGATCATGCTGCGCTTAAGGATGGGCTCGCTCGACGAAAGTCATATCGTGCCATCATTGTTTAAAATTTCTGCCGCGGCGCTGATTATGGCGTTGGTGGTGCAGGCCATGAAGCCGCTCGTTGCCAGTTATGTAAATATGCAGACTGGCTGGGGGATTTTTACTCAAGGATTAGTTTCCGGGCTGCTTGGACTCATGATATTTTTAATTGCCGCTTTGGCCCTCGGCTCGGATGAGGCGCGGCATATTAAAGAAGCGTTTTCAAAGCGATTTTTTCGAGCTAAAGCCGCGCAACCAGTTGAACTGATTGATAATTAGACTTACGGGACTGTTGCCAATCGCGCGTTTCTGCGGTATGGTAGATGACCATGGAACAAGCGCAAATTCGAAATTTTTGCATTATTGCCCACATTGATCATGGAAAATCCACTCTGGCGGATCGCCTTTTGGAATTAACCGGAACGGTGGAAAAGCGGCAGATGAAAGAGCAACTTTTAGATCAAATGGATATTGAGCGCGAACGGGGGATTACTATAAAACTCGCCCCGGTGCGCATGCTGTGGCGGCATAGGGCAAAGAGCATAGAGCAGGGAGCGACGGACTCTAAGCCCTACGCTCTAAGCCCTACGCACGGTTCAGAATACATTTTGAACCTAATAGACACTCCCGGCCATGTTGATTTCACCTATGAGGTTTCTCGTTCACTGGCCGCGGTAGAAGGAGCCGTACTTTTAGTGGATGCGTCTCAAGGCGTACAAGCCCAAACGCTGGGTAATTTGTATCTTGCGCTTGAGCAGAACTTGACTATCATTCCGGTAGTTAACAAAATCGATTTGCCCAGCGCGGATGTTGCCAAGAGCAAGGCAGAACTTATACATTTGCTTGGCTGTAGCGCGGAGGAAATTTTATGCGTTTCCGGAAAAACTGGCGAGGGCGTTTTAGAGTTGTTACATGCGATTGTGGGACGGGTACCGCCACCTGGAATGAAGAATGCAGAATTAGGAATTAAGAATGAGACAAAGCCGTTAAGAGCGTTGATCTTTGACTCTATCTACGATAAATATCGCGGGGTAGTGGCATATGTACGGGTTTTTGACGGCGTAGTGAAAAAAGGTGACAAGCTCGAGTTTATGGCGACGCGCGCGCAAAGCGAGGCGTTGGAAGTTGGATTTTTTAAACCAAAATTTGTTGCTTCCGATGCAATCAGCACAGGGGAGATCGGTTATATTGTTACTGGGCTTCGTGATATTAGTGGATGCGCAGTAGGAGACACTGTGACGGGTGCTAGGAGTCAGGTTTCAGATGGCAGTATTGAATCCTTGCCTGGCTATAAAGAAGTAAAGCCAATGGTTTTTGCCGGCATATTTCCAAAGGAGGGCGATCAATATCCGGAGCTGCGTGAGGCCATGGGGAAGCTCAAATTAAATGATGCCGCGCTTACTTTTGAGCCGGAAAAATCCACGGCCCTGGGTTTTGGATTTCGCTGCGGTTTTTTAGGGCTGCTGCATTTGGAGATTGTGGAGGAGCGTT
>CAZBUQ010000043.1:0-2645 GCA_964495135.1 uncultured Gammaproteobacteria bacterium | reverse complement strand
AACATGACATTGAGGTGATTACCACGGTCCCCTCCGTAGCGTATCGGGTAACCAAAACTGACGGTCAAATCATCACCATCAAAGGCGCCCAAGAATTGCCTGATCCGAATTATATTGGAAAAGTGGACGAACCCTGGGTGAAGATTGATGTGGTTGCGCCTAAAAACTACATTGGCGGCGTTATGCAGCTGGTCCAGGAAAAGCGCGGTAGATATGTGAATACGGAATATATGGGTGGTACTGATGATGATCGCGTTTTGCTGCATTATGAACTTCCCTTAGCCTCAATTCTTGTGGATTTTTATGACAAACTCAAAAGTGTTTCCTCGGGTTATGCCTCGTTGAATTATGAATTGACTGAATATCGTCCGGCGGAAGTAGTGCGGCTTGATATTTTGGTAGCCGAGGAACCGGCCGAAGCGCTCGCCACGATTGTTTATGAAGATGAGGCGCACATGGCCGGAAAGAAAATCGTGGAGGCGCTTAAAAACGCCATTCCGCGCACGCAATTTGAAATTAAATTACAAGCGGCCTTAGGCGGTAAAATTGTGGCATCTGAACGCATCAAGCCCTTTCGGAAAGATGTTACGGCCAAGCTTTATGGCGGTGATGCCACACGGAAAATGAAATTGCTGGAAAAGCAGAAAAAAGGCAAAAAGAAGATGATGGCCGCGGGTGGCGGGTCGGTTGACATCCCGTCCGAGGCCTACCTTGCGGTTCTTAAACGTTAGTGGTATATTAGCTGACCTATTATATGCGACGTAAAACTTTTCAACGCGTATGGACAGTTTTGGTGGTGATTATGATTATAGCGATGATCTTGTTTACCGTTGTTCCATATTTGGTTTTCTAAAAGTCCCCTAAAAGATTTACTATGGCGGTCGAAAAGATTTGGACATTATCGGTTCAAGCGGAAGCGCAGTGGCAATCCCAATTTCCTGATGTACAGCCGGTAGTGCGCCAGCTGCTTTGGAATCGTGAGCTGCGCGAGCGCGACGCGATTGACCAGTTTTTAAACCCGGACTACGCAAGGGATCTTCACGATCCTTTTTTGTTTAAAGATATGGAAAAGGTGGTTGCGCGTCTTACGCGTGCCATTGAGAATAAGGAGAAAATTTTTGTCTACGGCGACTATGACGCGGATGGCGTAACTGGTTCGGCGATTTTACAATCAACGCTTGATAAACTTGGCGCGATAACCGAGGTTTACATGCCACATCGGGAAAAAGAAGGATATGGCTTAAATACTGGCGCGGTGCAATATATGGCGACACAAAACGCCAAAGTAATCATCACTAATGATTGCGGAATTAGTAATGCGCCGGAGGTCGACGAGGCTAATACGCGCGGCATGGAGGTGATTGTTACTGACCATCATCGCATTCCCGAGGTAATACCGAAGGCCTACGCGATTTTGCATCCACTTTTGCCTGGCGAAAATTATCCCAATAAATTCTTAACTGGAGGCGGTGTGGCGTTTAAGCTTGCACAAGGTCTTATTAAAGAAGCGACTCCGCGATTAAGTGATGGAGCGATTAAGCTAGAGGAAGGATTTGAAAAATGGCTTTTGGATTTAGTCGCGATATCAACCGTGGCTGACGTTGGAATTCTTAAAGGTGAAAATCGCACGTTAGTCAGGTATGGATTAATGGTTTTGAATAAAACCCGGCGCATTGGATTGCAGCAGCTCATGGCTGCAGCAGGAATTAAACCCGGCGTATTGGATACTTGGTCAATCGGCTGGCAAATTGCGCCGCGCATAAATGCCGCCGGCCGAATGGATCACGCCAATAATGCGTTCAAGCTGTTAAGTACTGCGGATGAAAACGAAGCAGCGCAGTTGGCTGCGCAACTAAATCAATCCAATCAATTGCGCCAGGCCGAAACTGATCGGGTGCTAAAAGAAGCGCGCAGTCAAATTGGCGATGCCGAAAATTTGCCGCTAATTGCCGTCTACCATGCCTCGTGGAGCGCGGGAGTGGCGGGACTAGTTGCCGGCCGTTTGACTGATGAATTTCGTAAACCGGTGCTGGTGGCTTGTAAAAATGAAGGGGGTTTGATTGTTGGTTCAGCGCGCAGTATTGATCAATTTAATATTGTCGAGGCGCTCGCGGCCGCTCGCGAGCATATTTTAAAATTTGGCGGGCATCCTAAAGCCGCGGGATTTTCCGTGGCGGACGAATACGCGTGGCAGCATTTGATTGGCGCGCTGGAGGAGCGGGCCCGCGTGGTATTGCACGAGGTGGATGTGCGCCCCGAGCTTTTTATTGATGCGGATATTACGCTTTCGCAAATTAGCTGGGAGATGGTTCAAGCGGTTTCCGCGCTTGAACCGTTTGGCGAGGGAAATCCTCGGCCGCGATTTTTAATTCATGGTGTTAAAGTTTTGGGATTTGATAGCGTGGGTAATAATGGCAAGCATTTGCGGCTTACGGTTACGGACGAAACCGGAAAAGCAAAAAAGATGATTGGCTTTAATTGTGGAAAATGGTGCGAGAGTTTAAAGGTGGGGGATTTGTTGGATGTGGTCGTAGAGCTTGGAGTAAACGAATGGAACGGCAATCGTGAAATTGAACTCAAGATTGTGGATTTACGCTTCCACGAGAGCAGTTCCGACTAAGTCGGGATCGTTTTTCTATAAAGAC
>CAZBUQ010000042.1:0-6523 GCA_964495135.1 uncultured Gammaproteobacteria bacterium | reverse complement strand
CATACTAATCTTCCCTCCTTGGGGCGTATATTTAACCGCATTGCCAAAAAGATGGTACAGAATAATGCGCATCATCTCCGGATCAAACTCCATAACGGGCAGTGTGGCCTGTACGCGTTCCTCTATTTTCAGCTTCTTTTCCTGAATTGCAAGAGTGAATGTATTAATCACTTGGCGAGCAATCTCCTCAATGCGCAAAGGTTCCGGCTGCATGGCAAGCGTGCTCGTTTCAATTCGCGCAACCATCCGGAGATCATTGACCAGCGTAATCAGCCGTTCATTGCTGTATTCTATTTTCTCCAAATAATCCCGCTGTGCCTTCCGGAGGGGTCCGGCATCACCGGCAAGCAGCGCTTCAATATACCATTTTACCGCAGAAAGCGGGGTACGAATCCGGTGTGTCGCCAACGCGATAAATTCATTTCTCGCGCGCTTGACCTCTTGCCATTTTTTGATATTCCTAAGTAAAAGTGAGGCAAACCCAACAACGCTTGCGATGATAACAACCAGAGCGATGTAAATAAACACGCGGAATCGGTAAAAAATAACGGCCGCTTCACCCTTCACGCCCTCGGCCAGCCGAAAGGCATCCGCAACCATCGTGCGCGTTTCCGTTAAAAGCTGAACCAGAAGCTGCCGGCGGTACGAAATGTCCTGCTCTCCGGTCGCGCCGGTCAACTGCGTAAAAATAGCTTTTAATCCTTGATGCCCCTCCCTTAAGTCATTGAGCACAATCTGCTCTGACGAGGCATCAAATATCTCCGCCGCTAAAAGTGTGGCGATGGACTCATGTTTTAAAATCCACCGCGCACGCTCCGCGTCAGCAGGGTCCAGCAAAAAATTGTAGGTAAGAACGTTAATCGCCGAGACCTCTCGGATAACTTCATGGGCAATGCTCATTTTCTCGTTGGCCTCCTTTTGCTGACGCGCCGCTAAAAAAAGAATCGCGCCAATTACGATTGCCAAGAAAATTGAAAATGCCGCGGTAAGTTGTATCCTCGCTTTGGTAGTCACATTAGATTCAGTATACACCCAATCGCCGCGCTGTTCAACTCACCTGCGGCTTGTGGATAAATCCTGATTCTGATATAATTGCAGGAGTGGGGCAAATAATATTATGTCTGGACACTCAAAAAAACTAAAATATAGTATCACCGCCGGTATTTTTCTGTTTATTCTTGTCAGTTTACCGCTTATCTACAAACTGATCACCCGGCCGGAAAGTTCCGCGCCGTTTCCCTATATCCTTTACAATTCCACACTGCATTTTGAACCGGAATCCGGCGTCATTGAGGATATTACTTCGCCCTACCGCGTTTCAATTACAGTCAATCCGGGCGGAGAAGCGATTAATGCCGCCAGCGTGATAATAAATTATGATCCGCGCATGATTGAAATAACCGAAATTGACACTCGTCAATCATTCTGTGGGCAGGAATTTTTTTTGGAAAAAAGCATAGACAACCGCAATGGCCGGGTAAATATCACTTGTATTGCCCCGGGGCAAGGGTGGAATTCTCCAGCCCCCGCTCCGGTCGCCGCTTTACTCATCAAGCCCCTGCGTAATGGCGTATTTACTTTGAAATTTGACCATGAAACGCAAATTCTGGCCCACGACGGCTTAGGTACTAACGTACTGCGGATGGCTCAAGACGGCGGTTATACTGTTGCGGCGGCGGCGCGGAAAAACGTATTGGATGCGGAACCCGTACCCGTCCTGGTATTTTCTCCGTCGCATCCCAACAGTGAGCGTTGGTATAATAACGCAGCGGTTAAACTCCTTTGGGATCAAGACGAGGACGCGCCGGAGGGCGAATACGTTTATCGTCTGGATCAAAATCCGGAAACCGCGCCCGCGCTTACGGATGCAGAAACGAGCGCGCGCCAAATTGCCGTAAATCTGGATCGCGACGGAATATATTATTTTCACATCGCGCGCAAACAACAAAACCGGATCGGTCCGGTCGCGCATTTAAAAATTATGGCCGATGTTACCCCTCCGCTTGCTCCCGTAGTTCAAGCGAGCTTGCGGGACGCGGCTATAAATCAAACCGTGCGGCTGGAATTTAGCAGCCATGACGAGGTAAGCGGCCTGCAATCACGCTACTTTTATGTCAAAATTGATGGGGGCGTATTTTTTCCCACGGCTTCTCCGCTATACACGGCATTTGCAAAGCCGGGTACGCATACGATTACGATCCGGGCTTTTGACAACGCCGGCAACTACCGCGACGCCAGTGTTAATATCTCCGTCAAACGCCGCTTGTTTTTCGGCCGTTTTTAAACATTCTGATACCAATAAGTTATTGAATTTCCCGCTCAACATCCGCTAATTCCTGTTGCACGCTTTTTTCAGCATCTTCAAAGTTCTTTTTAAGCTGGCGCATGATCCTGGTTTCCTCACTCGTGAGAGTGCGTTTAGTTTTCGCGCGCTCCAGCACTTTAATTTGCTTTCCAATATCCTCCCGAAGCTCCGCCAACGCCGAGTGCAAAGCGGTTTCCACCTCGCGCACTTCTTTCTTGAGTTTTTTCCTAAACTGCGTAAAGCGGTACCACCCGTAAAGCGAGGTCAACACCAAAAGCAGCAGCAAGGCGATCAGGGTAACTACAACTGAAAGATAAGTTACCACCAAAGATCCGATGCGCAAAAGCGGGCGCTGCTGCACTGAAATGCTAAGCGGTTCAGACATTTCGCTTTGCGCGCCGCGGCTGTCAGTTACCCCGGCCGCGATTGTATAAAGGCCGGCGCCGGGACGCTCCGGCCAAATTGCCGTAAATGCGCCTTGCGGATCACTTTGAACTTCTAAACTCTGCTGCGGCCCGCTTTCCGGAGCGAGTACGACAGTTACCCGCGAATCCGGATATGTTTCTCCGGCAATCTTTAGGACTTCGCCTTCCGGCAACTCTGCGGGATAACTGCTAATCCGCGGGGATTCCAGGGGCAGAATTGTAAAATCCCGGACCGCCACCGCGACATTTCCGGCGCGATCAAAGGCCTGAACCACTACCGTGTGCGCTCCGGGCTTCTGCGGCGGCAGCTGATAAGCTTGACCGCTGGCCACTTCTTTAGCGGCAACGCGTACGGTTTCATCTCCGCTTTTAACCGCGAAATAATCCAGACCGGAGGTCTCATCTTTGGTGTTAAAGCGAACACTGGGACGCGGATCACTGCTTTCCGGTTCACCGTCCAAAGTAATTGAAAACGGCTCTGGCGGTTTTGTATCCAGCTGAAAGCGAAAATGTGAAACCGCGCCCCAGCCCTGCGCGTTGCGCAAACGGAGGTGAAAATACCAAACGCCTTCATCCACGTTCTCATACGTATATGAACTGAACAGACCGTCCGAGCGCGTGCCGGGATCGGTCGTCGGATTCCGGTCCGCTAAAACATTGACGGCGGCAACACCCGACGGGTTAGCCCAGTTAAACGTAACCTTGTTTTTTGCATACCATTGATTTGGATCAGGATGCGTTGAGGAAAAAATCTGCGGAGCTCCGGGTACGCCAAAACGAACGTCCGCACTACTGGATCGCGAAGCCGCCGGCCCCTCATCAACCGCGCCCGCGCTAAACTCCGCGCTCCCCATCCCCGCTAAAATATTGGTACCCACGCCATCGTTGGCCAGAACCGCAGCGGAAGTAAACGCCAGATTTATTTTTCCGGCCGCTTTGGTCTTGAAATTTATGGCCAGCACTTTTACGGCCGCTCCTTGAAACCCGGGATTAAGCGCCACGCCTTCAAAAGTAATGGTGCCGGCATTGTTTTGAAAAATCGGCTGTTGAACCCAAAAGCTGACCACTGACCCGTCTTTGGAAAGCGAAATCACCTCCGCTTTATCCGCGGGAAATACAATAGTTCCGGAAACGGCATTCATGGCTTTATCCGGACTCTTGACATATACGGTAACCGTAAAATTCCTGCCCAGGGTGAACGAACCGGCTGCCGGCGCGAAGTAAAGATCCGCCGCCTGCGCAGAGCGCGCTCCGCTAACAAACACGAACAGAAAAAAAACGAACACGCACAAACGCAAAACGTTCGTGCAAGTTCGTTTCCGGTTCGTACATGTTCGCGTATTAATTGCTACTTTTGTTTTTTCCTCCATAAAAACTGTCTTAGGGGACTGTTGCCGAATGCCATTTCTACTGCAAGGTAAGAATTTTGGCTGCGACTTTGCAAAAATTACTCAACAGATACTCCGTATATGCTTCGTAATTTTTGCTTTGTCTCGCTCAAAATTCTTACCTTTCGCTACGAAAGCGCATTCGCAACAGTCCCCTTAGCAAATAGGCGCCGAGGGCTATTGCCAATAGTATACCCCAAATTACCGGGTCTGCCCACCGCCAGCCGTCAGCGGGCACAATCTGCAAATCCAGAGGGAAAACACGCACGGACACCGCCGTACCTTGACCGTCGTCCAGCAAGACCCGTTCATCACGTACGAAAACTTCTGCGGCGCCCTTCCCGCGGGTTTCAAATACCGCCGAGAACAAAAGCGCGCGGTCTCCTACATATCCTCCCACGGCAATACCGCTAAAAATTATCGCGCATTCAGTAGAACAAGCGGGATCGCGCAGCTGCGGCCTCTCCAGCCACGCATTCACCACGGAATCGCCGACGTAAATTTCCTTAAGCGTCAAGCGCTCCGCGGAAAATATTACTGCGCCCTCTGCCGCGTTCACCTCGGCCCCTTCCGTATTTAGAAACAGTCCAATCTCCACGGACGTGCCGCTTTTCACCTGCTGCCCTACTGACCCAAAATACAACTCCGCCGCCTGTGCCTGTGCAGGCATCAGCGCAAAACTGACGCCAAATACTAACGCAAAACCGAAGCAAAATGATTTGCGTCTGTTTGGCGTAAAGTTTCGCGTCTGTTTAGTGACCATCCATTCTTGCAGTATCATAGACTCGTCGTATTATTTGAACACCATTGGAACGTCCGAAATTGATAAGATATCCGAGTTTATAATTGGAACTGGTAAGATAATGCCAAAACTGCATAACATCATCATGAGTTACATTTAATTTACACTTTAACTCAACAAGAATAGCATCGTTTACTACAATATCCGGTATATAGACACCGACTTTCTTTCCCTGAAAATACACAGGAATTTGTTTTTCTTGTGCAACATTCAGGCCTTTTGCTGTTAGATATTGAACGAGTGCTCTCATACAGACTGATTCTTTATGTCGATTTCTAAACTGCTTATATACTTCAAACGCACCGCCTTGAATGACATACGACTCTTCCTTATACAATAATGATTTGGCATTGCTCTCGTGACCCATACTGATTATTTTGCGTCCGTTTGGCGTAAAGTTTAGCGTCAGTTACGCGTAGAATTTTGCGTCAGTTTAGCGGTGGTTAGCTTCGCTAACCTGTCCAGTGAAACGCCATAATACTAAAATCTACCAGATCAACTTTGCCGTCGCTGTTTAAATCCGCCTTTTTCCCATTCTCATCATTGCCAATCGGTCTCTTGTACCAAAACGCAGCAATGGAAAAATCTATCAAATTGACGCGCTTGTCGCCGTTCAAGTCCCCTTTGACCGGAACGCCGGTTGACCTTGCCAGCACGGTTTTATCGCCAACCTGAAAGCTGACTACCCTGCTGAAAGAACTGATGCTGCCCGCCAGAGCCGCTTTGGATTTTGTTAAATGCTGTCCCTTTTCCAACTGGGAAGTATCAAAATTATACAAATAAACACCCTGCGCGTCAGCAGCGGTCGTCCCAAAAAATTCTTCTTCCGAATTTATCGCGATGGTAACATCAGCTTCGGAAACAGTTTGCCCGAAAATCGCGATATTTTCCCCCTTTTTCACTTCGCTTTTATCCACGGCAATGGAGGGTGTGACAAAAATTCCGCTGACCTTGCTCTCCGCGCCGGCAGTAACGCTTACCGGAAAAGTAAGCAAACTGGAGCGCAGACCATCTTTATCTTCACTGTAAATTGAAAAAATGTAATTGCCGGCAGAAAGTCCGGTAAGTTTAATCTGAAAATTGGAGTCCGCGCCGGAAATGGTTGTCGCCGCAACTTCCGCACCCTTAAGCAAGGTTACGGTACGTTGCGGATAAGCGCGGCCGGAGAAAACTGCGCCGGCCTCCGGTGCGCTTTGCACTGCAGATCCTGCAGATCCGCCTCCTCCGCCTCCTCCGCCTCCTCCCCCGCCTCCAGAAGACGACGACGTAGAGGTAGGAGTGGTAGAAGTCGGTATCACTTCAACCGGAAAATATAAAAAACCGGAGCGGCCGGTAAAATTTGAACTGGTTTGTTCTCCGACAACCGTCTGACCGGTGCTGGAAAAATACTGAAAGCTTGCCGAGGTTGAACGCCCGCCTTCTGCGGTAATGACCGGATCGCGCAGAATAAAGTTAGTGCTGGTATAATCGGTCGCCCCTGCGGGTAACACACTAAAAAACACGAATACGAGAGCACATTCCATCAAACACAAAAAAGTTTTCGTGCAGGTTCGTATGCACATCACATGTTCGTGCTAGTTCGTGTTATGGCTTGGGTGTAGGG
>CAZBUQ010000041.1:1645-6591 GCA_964495135.1 uncultured Gammaproteobacteria bacterium | reverse complement strand
ACACGTCCTTATGGACACTGATAGTTTCGTGCACCGAAAAGGGCTCGGCGGACAGCTCATCCCTCGTTCTCCGAAGAGAACATTCTCACCTACGTCCACCGATAGGTGAGCGTATCATCCAAAGTGGAATAAGTCAAGTCCAGCGCGCCGGCCCACTGGGGGTCAGTTTTTCGCGTGAGAAAAGTATGCTATACTGGAGATTATGAAACGTACTCCACAGCGTCAAAAAGTCCGCGTGCGTTTTGCGCCGAGTCCTACCGGGTTTTTGCATATTGGCGGTCTGCGCACTGCGCTTTATAATTATTTGTTTGCGCGCAAACACGGGGGCGCGTTGATTTTGCGTATTGAGGATACCGACCGCATGCGCACCGTTGCCGGTGGCATCGCGGACATAGTGCGTACCCTCTCATGGATAGGGCTCACCCCTGATGAAGGAGTTGGTGCGCAGCGGAATTTCCAATTTCCAATTTCCAATTTCCAAAATGTTGAGGTGGATATTGGCGAGACAGGAAAGTATGGGCCGTACGTACAATCGCAGCGGCTGCCGATTTATCAGAAGCACACAGAAATGCTTGTAAAAAAGGGAAAAGCTTATTACTGTACCTGCACCCCGGAGCGCCTGGAAGAGTTGCGGCAGGGGCAAATTTCGCGCAAGGAAATGCCACGCTATGACGGGCATTGCCGTAAGTTAGGGGTTAGGGGTCAGGGGCTAGGGGCCAGTTTTGTGGTGCGATTGAGGGTGCCGGAGCGGGGGAGTACGAAGTTTACGGATATTATCCGCGGCAAGGTGGAATTTGAAAATAAACTTATTGATGATCAGGTGCTTTTGAAGTCCGACGGTTTTCCGACTTATCATTTGGCAAATGTGGTGGATGATCATTTGATGAAGATTACCCATGTAATTCGCGGTGAGGAATGGCTGCCATCAACGCCGAAGCATGTTTTGCTCTACAAAGCGTTTAAATGGAAACCGCCGCGATTCGCGCATTTACCGCTACTTCTGAATTCCGATCATTCCAAACTTTCCAAACGCCAAGGTGATGTCGCGGTTGAGGATTATATTAAAAAAGGATATTTACGCGACGCGCTTTTAAATTTTGTCGCGCTTTTGGGCTGGAACCCGCGCGCCGATAAAGAGTTATATACTCTTGACGAGCTGATTGCCGAGTTTGATCTTGAAAAGGTCAATAAATCCGGGGCAGTAGTTAATTTTGAAAAACTGGACTGGACTAATGGTCATTATATTCGTCAGATGCCAATTGGGAAGCTAGAAGCAATGGCGATGCCATACCTAAATACTACCAATGTTGAATTCGCAAGGAGGGTAATCGCGCTCGAGCGCGAACGCGTTAAAAAATTAAGTGAGCTTACCGAGGCGACAGAATATTTCTTTGTTGATCAGCCGCACTTCCATGGCAGTATGCTAATTTGGAAGAACACACCGCCGGAAAAAGTTCTGATCGCGCTCGAAAAACTCTATAATTATCTGCGTTCCTACAGGGAAAAGTGGGATGCCAAAACTTTGGAGGTAGCCATAAAATCCTGGATTGCGCGGACCGATTTGAAAGTTGGCGAAGTGCTTTGGCCAATGCGCGTTGCTTTATCTGGACGTTTGGCATCGCCGCCACCATTTGAAATTGCCGCCATACTTGGTACCGAGCGTACTTTAAGCCGCATACACTATGCAATTTCACTGGCAAAAAAATTATAAGGGGCTTGTTGCTAAATGTGCTTTCGTAACGAAATCGCTCCGACGCGAGCGAGACGAAGGTAAAAAATCGCAGGAATATACGGAGTATCTTTCGAGATTTTTTGCCGAGTCGCAGCCGCGTCGGAGCGATTACAGTAGAAATGACATTCGGCAACAAGCCCATAAGGTCTTTGCGGTATGCCTTTTTGGCCTGCTGATGGCATGGGGCGCGGTTTTGGCACAATCGTCAGTGCTGGATTTAAATTCTGATATACGAGCGCGCAAAAAAGAGCAGCAGGAGTTACAACGTAAGATAAACGAGTACCAGCAGCAAATTCGCGCAGCGCAGCGCAAGACCGCGACACTTTCCAACCAGATCAATATTTTAGACGCGAACATCGGTAAAACTCGTCTTGAAATCAACGCCAAGGAACTCGAGGCAATACAGCTTGCCCTAGAGACTACGTTGGTTGAGCGGCAGATTCTGGAGGAGGAGGGTCGCATTGTCAGTACCCATGACGATATCGGGCGCATGCTGCGCGAAATGCGACGCTTTGATGATCAAGGTCCGGTCGAGGTCATATTGGCGCGCGCCACGTTATCTGAATTTTTTGATCAAATTTTCTATTCCACGCGGCTGCTGGGCACACTCCGGGAGCGGCTGATTGATATTCAAACCATCCGTGATATTTTAACGCGTAATCGTGAGCTTTTGAATCAGAAAAAAACCGACGCGGAGCAAAAACTGGGAGAATTAAGTGTACTTAAGGACACCTTTGAGGATGAACGACGAGTGAAGGACGCGCTGTTTGGAAAAACTCGCGCAACCGAAGAAGAATTTCAGGCGCTGCTTAAAGATTTGCGCGCGGCTGCCGCGGCCCTAGACTCGGAAATTGTCACAATTGAAAAAAAGATTCGCGAGCGTTTGGATATCGCGGATAAGTTAGCAGGGGATACCGGGGTTCTTTCTTGGCCGGTCCCGCCCATTGGCGGAATCTCGGCCGGCTTTCATGATCCCGACTACCCATTTCGCTATTTGTTTGAGCATAACGGTATTGATATCCGGACGCCGCAAGGAACGCCGGTTCGCGCGGCAGCCTCCGGATATATTGCAAAAGCATATAACGGGGGATTAGGTATACAGCCAAGTTACGTCATGCTTCTACACAACAACAATTTAACCACGGTATACATGCATTTATCCGCGATTAATGTCGCGCCAGATACTTTTTTGGCACGCGGAGATGTGGTTGGCCGTTCTGGAGGCGCTCCCAAAACTTCAGGCGCGGGACGATGGTCAACCGGTCCACACTTGCATTTTGAAACTCGTTTAAAAGGCGTGCCAGTGAATCCTATCGGTTACCTGCCTTAAAACCACAAAGGGGAGCGTATTGAACAAAAAGGTCGTCTTATATTAGGCGTCTGACAATATATGTTATGCGCCGCCTAATTTACCTAATTTATATGGGTCTATAAATGGCTGAAAATCCTCCATTCGTTTAAGAAACGTTCCATAGGTTAATGTTATTAACATATCATTAAAATTCGTCCGCTTTTCGGATGTCAGCCATTTTGTTATGACGTCTTCTTTGATGTCAGTATTTGCAACGACAAGGAAAAGTAGGTATGGAAAGTGTTTATAGGTCTTATACTTCATGTGTAAGTTATTAGAGATCCTGTATGGATCACTGTCTGGGTAAAGTATGTCAACAGCGAATTTACCTGCTTTGTGGTATACAAGAAAATCGACATTCAGTGAAGTTGAGTTGACTACGACTCGTGCCTGCCCATGAACAAAGGGTTCATGGAACCTTTTTACGAGAAGCTCGTACATCTGTTCTTCAGCCTGGAATCCCCTTGCTCCAATAGTTTTCGCAATTTTACTACGCGATTCACCACTGCTGAAATCAACCACATCAATTCCCATAATGTGGCGAACATTTCGAATACCACCAAACTTTCTCTCTAAGGTCTTTACATTCGGAAGATACGGACATAGCCGCATGTCCGCAGCCACTGGCCACCGCTTATTATCCGCAAAGAATTTTTTAAACCCACTAATAACATTGTCAATATTCCAGGAAACATGGTACTTGGGTACACTTTCTGGAACTATTAGCAGTCCCGTTTCTTGCTTTAAAAATTTTGGTGGCATATGGTATCGCGTGAGAATAATTACCGTAGCTTATAATAAACCTTTTCACCAAAGCGTAAATCAATGTAGTTTAAGTTTTTGCGGGTATCTGGCGGTATGGTGTGCCGCAGCGTCAAATCAAGATTGGCAAGCTGGCTTTCAACCGGGATCACGGTGTCAAAATAAATATCCCAGCCCTCATCTATACGTACGGTAATATCCGTTGCGCTTGGCTTTTGGATAAGCGCGAATTTGAATCCTAGGGCCTGCATGCGCGCGTCCGCTTTTGCAAAGGCGAGAAAGGCCAAGGCTTCCGGACGGACCGCGGCGGTATTGGGCGTAACCCCTCCCCCACTCTGATCATAAATAATAATATCGCTTGACTGCGGCTGCGCAATCGTTCCCAGTATAACTCCTTGCGCGTCGAGGGCGTAAAAATTATTGCGCGATGACCATACCGCGGCGCGGGGGCGTTCCTCAATTGTAATCAGTAGCTGCGACGGATACTTTTTTTCAACCGCAATATTTTCAGCAACAAGCGCGCTTGAGAGCTGCGCCTTGAGCTGCGCGCCATCAAATGCGAAAATATTGCGTGCGGACAAGATACCATATCGCGAATCCTTTAGCCGCGCGGCCAGCAACTGGCGCAGGCTTTCGTCCGGCACGACCAGATTGGAAACAACGCGTATATTTCTAATTGTAAAGTATGGGGAAAAAAATAACCAATAAATGCTGCTAAACAACAGTAAAAGCGCGGCAACGAGTACAAAATATGCGCGTAAGCCATGCGCGTCGAAAGTATTAAAGCGAAATGGGTTACCGCGATTTTGGCTGTTGCCTTGTATGAAGTGATGCGGGTAGCGCCCCCCACTAGTTCTCATATTGTTTAAAGATGGCGCCGCCATTTGCGCAGCCGTTCAACCATCCAATTTACCCAATATTTGCTCGAAATTATTAAATCTTGCGCATGTACATACTCCTGCGCATATCCGCCAAAGCCCTTTTTGAAAAGTGTGAGCCCGGCCCAGGGATGCGTTTTTGCGCTTTCCGGCACAATTCCCCAAAAATTGTAACGTACGCAGTCGCGCTTTTTCGCCTCCAAAATTGCGTGCCACTGAACCA
>CAZBUQ010000041.1:0-1635 GCA_964495135.1 uncultured Gammaproteobacteria bacterium | reverse complement strand
ACTGCGAAGCCGGAATGCTCGCGTATTTTGGAATTGAAGCGCCATGATGATAAAACCCACTCCACTTTTCAAACACAACAAAAGCGGTCGAGATTATTTCTCCCTTATACATACCAAAGATGAGCATCGCTTTATTCTGCGCCGCAAATGTCCTGAATTCTTTGCTAAGATAATTTTTTGAAAACGGCACAAAGCGCTGGCGCTCAACTGTGGACTGATACACTGTCCAGAATTTCTCAATATCGTCAAGACTAATACTTTTGACGATCTCCACGCCATCTTTTTCCGCTTTGCGAATAGAATAGCGCGTGGTTTTGCGCATATCCGTTAGCAATTCACTTTCGGATGGTGTGATATCTAGAATCCAAGCCAGTTCCGGATGCATATGAATGGGCGCCTCCCGAAATCCTAATTTTTGCCAGACCATTTCATGTACCGGCGTTTTTAGCATGAGCGGACTAAACCGCACAAAACTGCACTTTTCTGTTTTTGCAATGTCGGTCAAGTAGTCACACAATGTCTGCACTATCGTGTTACGTGATACGTGCTGTGTGCTACGTGAAAAAATTGGTCCATGCGGACAAAACAAAAACGATCCCCTCCTCGCCTTAACCTTAATAACAAGGGCAATCCCAACAAGATTCGTCGCCATTCGTGGAGTATTTGATTCGTCGCCATTCGTGGAGTATATCCCAAGCCGCCACACCCTCTCCCCCATCCCCTGCTGAAACTCGCCCCACTCCCAAGAATGCAAAAAAGTATTCGGCCGCGCCCGACCCAAAAACGCATCCCAAATTTCCCGCGACTCAATTAACGCAATATCTAGCATAAATGCTGTGACAGGTTCCGTAAACAGGCTCCGTACGATTATTATTTCACGATTGCGCAATTGCGCAATCGTGAAATAATACGTCCCGCATTAATTAACTCATTTTTAGTGTATCTATTACCCTGCCATGACCCATCAAACGTTTATCAATAATCGAATAGTATGCTTGATTATACTGATACCGCACGCGTACAATTCCGGCAAGCTTCATCATTCCTAAATGCTGTACCGCATTTGTCTTGCGCGCCCCCAGCATCTCCTCCAGTTCTTTAAGGGAGCACTCCCCTTCGCAGAGCCGATACAAAATCTCAAGACGTTTTGGATTCCCAAGAATTTTGTATAGCTGCGCATGCTTTTTTATGGTATGCCGTGCAAGTTTTTGCTTTGCCATATCAATACTTTAGGAATAATGAGTATAGTATACACCATCGCGCGAATTATTGCCATTTCACGATTGCGCAATCGTGAAATGGCATAACTCACTGTTTTTGTAAATTTAAACAATTTCCACGCAGGCGGGAATTCATGCCTAAAAAATTTGACTTATCCACATCACGCATGATAACATATTATGATACTCCACTCCACATAACATACCGATTCAAGCACAAAAACTCAAAACTTTCCACATATTCTCTAGTTGTGCGCAATTGCGCAAAAATTTAAAAACAAGAGCTGCTAAAGTGGACAAAAGAGATATTTGCAAAGACTGGTTTGAAATTAATATCTTGCAGCAAAATATGGCCACAGTAAAAATTCTAATTGAGGGATACGCGCGGAAACTCGAAAACGGCTGGGTAGCCAGC
>CAZBUQ010000040.1:0-6872 GCA_964495135.1 uncultured Gammaproteobacteria bacterium | reverse complement strand
CGATCAAAATAAAGCGAATGCGGATGTGACAAACTTAGATGCACGCATTGCGGATGATACCAGAACTGCCACAGGTTTAGCTCTGGGGCGGTCAGGTGATGTGATTGATTTGGATGATCTTAAGAATTTGGAGTTTGTTCGGGAGTACTTGAAAAATTTGAAGGCGCAAGAAAAGGAATTGAAAGAAAGCGGACGCACCACTGAAGCGGACAGGATTAAGGATCAAGCCGATGTTATCCGAGGTGCTCTTGACGCCGGCGGCACGTTTGATTTTTCCGGATTAGATGCGGATGTTAAAAAGGGTTTTGAAGGAGGTATTGATGCCACTATAGAGAGTTTAAAGCATGGGTTAAAAACTTTGGAAGACAAAAAATTGAAACTGCAAGGTGAGATTACGGCTGCAACTAGCGGGGGATTGGTATTTGCCACAGAGGATGAGAAAAAGAAGAAGGTAAAAGAAATTTCCGAGCAAATTAACAAAAAAGAACAAGCTGCCGCATTTCGCACTCCGCCGCGAGCTTTTTATGCCGCGGAAAATTTTCGGGTGGTTGAAGCGGAAGAGCGCAAAAAAATGCCGAGCCATTCTTTGGAGGCAACCGAGGTGGTGGAGCAGTTTCAAGCCGCACTTGCCGAAGGAAATAAAGTTAAAGCCATGGCTTGGCTTAAAAAAGCTACGGAGGATTACAATGACAATGAAATTTTCAATGGTCTGGGCTATGACGGGGGTTATGAGGGAATTGTTAAATTTACCAATGAAGTTTTAATAAAAAAGCTAGGCATGAAAGAGCAGGAAGCCTTTTCCCATATGTCCGATATTAACTACATGAATGAGGAAAAAGGGCATTACAATGCTTCGCGTATGTTTTCGGTGGAAAACGGAGTATATATACTTAGAACTCCTGAACAACAAGCTACGGCGGTTTTGAATGAAAATCTTAAGAAAAATTCCAGAAAGTTTTGCCAAGATACCAACCGTTTGGGCTATGGCTATGAAACTCCGGATGGCAAATACAGATTGGATAAATCCGGGTTGGGAACGATTGTGGCGATGCAGGGTGAAATTATAAATCGCATTAATCGTGGAGAATTTAATTTGAGTTCGTTAAATAAATTTGGAGATGCTATGGATCAGTTAGTTGAGTTGGAGAAAAAAGGATTGATGACCTCGCGTAACAACAAGGGAGAGAATTTAGTTAAAATTGTGGCAGAGGCAAAAAGGAAGGGTCCATTGGAAGAGGGTGCGTCCTATTCACAACTAGGACAATTGGTCGGTAAAATACGCAATATATAATTAAAAGTATGGCTGCAGAAGATTGGAAAAAACTAAATCATCCGGAAGTTTTAGCTGATGTTGAAAAGCGTTATGAACGCTATATTCTTTTAGCCAATGATGTTAAAGAAGCCGAAGGATTTGTACGGCTCTTGCAACCTATCCTCGAGGATAATCCTGACTTTGAACGAGAAGTGCCGGAGATTGCCGAGCGTTATTATACTGTAGTGGTGAAATGCAAGTTTATTGCGCTGGCGCTTTTGTCTTTAGAAGAAATTGTGGATTTGTTTGAAAAAAATATTACTGGCTTATTTTTAATGCCGGATTACTACGATCTTATGGAGCGGCTGCGGGTAAAACTTTTGGGTATGCCGCGCTATGAAGATCGCGACGCATTTAAAAAGCGGCTACGCGAAGCAATGCTTCGCAACAAAGAATTTATCACGCCGGATGTTATGTTAAAAGAGGGTGAAACTGAAAAACCGCCCACGGTTGAAAATTGGTTGCGTAATTATATTGCGGCAGTCGGAATCCAGCCGGTAGAGAGTATTAAGAAGGTTGAATATTTAACACAGAATAAAAATGTAAAAAAACTTTTACCAGAAGATCACAAAAAAATTGAGCAATTATTGGATATTTTTGAAAAGTTAAAACTATCTTCTTTGACACCACAAGGTGTGGAGGAAAAAATCCAGACCACTATTGATGGCAAGCCCGCGACTTTTATCGCAACAGGATTTGAAACAATAGATCAGCGCGCGGTTGATGTGATTGAAGAATTGCGCGTCGCTGGATTTTTTCCAGCTATGGATGATGCGCAGATTTCATCAGTGAAGCGCGCGTATGAAGAAAAAGGCGGGGTTTTGGATAAGGTTGCCGGAGTGGAGGAAGAGGTGCGCGGGCTTTATAAGACTGATTCCAAGCAAGCCAATGCACTGGTGGCTTTACTTATTGCGCCGGCAGATCCCACCGCTCAAAGGCCCCCGCTTGAAAAAGTATTGGTGGTGCTTTTAATTTCTGCCGAGGAGGGTAAACTTGGAGAGCTGATGATGAGCGAGCCGCGATTTATGGAGGAATTTAAAAAACATCTTAAGGAAAAGAAAAAAAGCGATGCTTTGCATAATTTAGAGTTGAATCCGCGCTCGCCAATTAACACCGGACCGTTCTTGCGTTTTGTTATGGAGCAGCGCGGGGGGATGGAGCCGGGACTGGCCGCGCGTTTTGCGGTGCGCCTTGCCAATCTCATGCGCAAAGCAGGAAAAAAAGAATACATGGACATGGCGTACTTTGATCAGGCAAGCGGAACATTTAAGTGGAAAGTGTAGTTGTGTATAGTAGAACAAAAATAAAAGTATGCATATTTTTGTAGATGAATCGGGACATTTTCAATATCATGATGAACAAGCAGTGATCATAATTGTCGCAGTCAAAACGAATAAGCCGCATATATTAAGAAAATTGGTGCGTCGTGTGCGCCAGGCTAAGCTACATCGACGGGAGCGGCGGATTTCCGAAATAAAATCCGTTATTGCCACTGACAAATATAAGCAGTATTTCTTTAGAAAATTTGCAGAAATTAACGATGTGGAGATCCACACAATATATCTGCGAATGCAAGATGTGCCGATAGATGCTCGTAAGAAATCCGAAGGATTTATCTACCTCAAACTTGTGCGGGCACTCTTAAGCGCATCTGATGTGAATCAGTCACCGCGTACTATTGTGAGGATGGACAAAAGAGGTTTACGCGGTATTAGTGCCGAATCATTTCTTTTTGCCTTGACAGAAGGTTTTATCGGTTCTTTTCAGCGGCCTCACTTTTTTAATGCTGCGTTTGTAGAATCGCATGAAGAATTAGGAATTCAAGTGGCAGATTTTGTCGCACATGCATTATATGCTAAACATGCGCACGGTATCACAGTATGGTATGATTACATAAAGCATGTGATCAAAAGTGAACAGGATGGCGCGCAGATTATATAAATCAAAAAAGCGCTGCCCTGATCGCGGATATCCTCCGGCTTAAACCCTACCCTGCGTAGGGGAACACCGGGGCACTATCAAGGACTTGCGCGCTTTTTGATGACTTATCTAAAAAAAGTATATCAAATAGGATATAATTTGTCAAGAGCAAACGTGTGGATAGAAATTTGTGCGGATTTTACACAATAATATGGACGAAATATTAGTAAAAGGCAAAGATGGGAAATGGTATATCTTAAGGGAGGATGGACTTGTGCTTTATGAGGAAGGGCAAGCTGTGTCTTCTCGTTTTCATGATCAACCAAAAGGGGTAAGCAGAGAGGAGCATGCGCGATTTGAAGGCAAAGATCAAAGAGCAAAGATCAAAGAGCAAGTTGCGGCTCCAGTTTCCGCAAGCCCTAAGCCCTTAGCTCTACGCCCTACGCCGCCATCTCACGAGGAACATCCGCTTAAAGTTGAGTTGGAGGAGATAGTGGAGGAAGTAATTAAAAATGTAAAATTAAAAATGCAAAATGTTGGTTGGTTAGATGATCAGGTATTGAGTAAACGGTTTAGAACAATTGTGTCCTCAAGATTGCGGGACGTGCGGGATCGCTCGGAAACGGTGGAGATTCTTAAGCGGAGCAAGCGAATTGGCGGATTAGAGATTAGCGAATTAGATACTAATTTGGTGATGGAGATTATTGAAAAAGCGTTTGCGGAGTTTCAGACCAAGTGGAGAGTGGTTGAAAACAAAAAAATGGAGGAGTGGAAAAAGAAACAGACGGAAAAGTGGGCAAGCGGGGAAGATAAGGAAAAAGAAAAGCAGGAGCTGGAGGAGAGGTATAGGAAATTGGTGGGGGAAAGGGGCGGTAGTGCTGGTGTGGCGGAAGACACCGCGCCTGCTCCCCTCGGAGCACGCTCGGGGGATCGTGGTGCAACTGCCAAGACGTTACCCACGCCTCGCTCGTCCTCGGCCGGCACAACCCCTATGTTATCAGAAAGTCAATTGAGCCGGCCTGCGGGTCTCCTTGGGAAGCAGGCGGCGGCATCTTCCTTTCAAGGCACAACACCTTTGAGTGGAGTAGAAAAAAAAGGAGAGAAAAAGGAAGTGGGAGGAGGGGAGAAAAAAATGCTGATGCCGCCTCCGCCGATGGTGGTTAAATCTGTGCCAAAGGTAGCGGTAGCGTCCAAACCCTCGCTTAACCTCGCTCCACCCCCCACCCCCGCCCTCTCCCGCGGAGAGAGGGGGATTGGAAAATCTAAACCCTATACCCTAACCCCTAAACCCCCTCAAAAGCTCACTGACGTCCGCAAGGCGCCGCAGCTTTTAGGGCCGTTCGAGGAACTATCAACGCTGACCATCTCGGATTTTCGGCGTTTGGCTCAAGATCCGCGCGAGCGCACCACAAGAATTTTGGGAAAAATCGAATTTATTGGTAAAGAGTCGTTAAGTCGCAAGCTGCAAGCCAAAGAGGCCTGGCTAAAATCACCGCTATATCAGGAGTATTTTCGGATTATGCGCAAAGCTTTTTTAGAACGCACCACCCCACTCAAGATCTTAGAAAGCGCGGGACAAGCCACTCTGACGAAAGATGAATGGTATGCTATAATGGAGATGAACCAGAAACTACGTTTCTGACACTGAACATATACGGAACCATAGCGGAACATATGAGAAAACGTCTGTGTAAGATCCGTTCTAGTTCTGTATAAGTTTCGCGGTATTTATGAATCAATTCACCGTCCCGCAATTTATTGATGTAGAGGATAAAATCATCGGGCCAGTTACCACCCGGCAATTTGTTATTATGCTCGCGGTTGGCCTGACTATCTTTATTCTGTACAAAATTTTGGCTTTTACGCCATTTGTAATTATCGCGGTGGTACTTTTTGGAGTTGGCGGTACGATTGCGTTTATTAAAATTAATGGCCAGCCGTTCCATTTTTTTCTTTTGAATCTTTTGCAGACTTGGCGCTCCCCGAATTTACAAATTTGGGACAAAGCCTTGGCCGACGCGCAACTGCGAGAATACATTAAGACGCCGCCATCTGCCCCAAAAATTGTACCGCCGCGTAAGGAAACCTTAACCACCTCGCGGCTATCGGAAATATCACTAACGTTGGATACCGGAGGCGTTTATCAGCCCGAGGGCTGATAAACGCGGAACCTATGCGGAACCGGGGCGGAACATATACGGAATCCGTAGAAAAAGTATGCCTGGACTTTTATACGAGAAAGAGTCATATGCTATTCGGGGCGCGTGCTACGACGTGTATAAAGAACTTAGAAACAATCACAAGGAAATCGTGTATCATAACGCACTTTTCAATGATTTATTGAGCAAAATGTATAAAGTGGAAAAGAATGCGCAGATCCCGATTTTTTATCATGGTAAGAAAGTAGGTGTGTATGTGCCAGATCTGACTATAAATGGTATCATAGTAGTTGAACTAAAATGTAAACCGCGTATTACCAAAGAAGACCTGAATCAATTTTGGTATTATCTACGCAATACACCATATCAAATCGGATTTCTTGTAAATTTTGGCGCAGAAGGTGGAATTCAGATATGCCGTAGAATTCATACAAATAAATTAACGCAGAATGTATAGATGTCAGTGTAGGTTCAGTTGAAGTTCAGTATATGTTCTGCGTTTTGCCGTATGGCAAATGAGATGAGGTCAAAAAAACTTGCCGGAGCGAAAAAGGGTGTTTCCACCCAGCAGTATTTAGATATTGCGGAAATTAAGGAAGACGCTGTAATGGTCAAAGACGGAACCTTGCGCGCTGTTTTAGCCGTGTCCTCAATAAATTTCGCGCTCAAAGGCGAAGATGAGCAAAACGCGTTGATCGGAGGATACGCGCAATTTTTAAACTCGTTGGAATTTCCTTTGCAAATTGTGATTCAATCGCGGAAGCTGAATATTGACGACTATATGGAAAGATTAAAAGTTTCGGCTAAAGAACAAACCAATGAACTTTTGCAAATGCAGATTCGCGAGTACATTTCCTTTATTTCCGAGCTGGTGCAATTAGGCGAGATTATGACCAAACGTTTTTTTGTGGCGGTTCCGTATTCCCCGCTTTCCGATAAGCGTAAAGGTTTTTGGGCGCGCTTTTCGGAAGTGCTCACTCCGCTTAAAGCGCTTAAAGTGAAAGAGGAACGCTTTCGCAAACATCGCGGCGCGCTGGTGCAAAGGGTGCAAATGGTACAAAGCGGTTTGGCCTCGCTCGGACTGAAAAGTCAGATGTTGGATACTCAAGCGTTGATTGAGCTTTATTACCGGATTTATAATCCGGATTTGGCCGAGATTCAAAAGTTGACTGACATTAGCAAATTAAAACTTGAAGAAACCAGCGCAATTTGATCGCATATGCCCCGTTAGAAATCTATGTGGTACGTATATGTACTATTAAGCAAGAAAACAAAACAATGGTATACTGGTTCGACATACGATCTGCGAAAAAGAATTTTAAAACATAATGCAGGTGAGAATAAATCCACTAAGTACGGCAGACCATGGCAGCTTATTTACTATGAGGCCAGTCTAGCTCGTGAAGATGCACGTGCAAGAGAAAAGTATCTTAAATCTGGTATGGGCAAACGATATCTAAAAAATAGAATGAAATTCTTTT
>CAZBUQ010000039.1:0-6883 GCA_964495135.1 uncultured Gammaproteobacteria bacterium | reverse complement strand
TTATGCCAGGCCATGGTGATGGTGAAGAAACTTCCTGATGCCGCAAAGGTGTTGAGTGATTTGTTATCTGAACAGGAGTTGCAAATGATCGCGAAGCGTCTGCAGGTCGCAAAGTTATTGCTTCAAAAAAAGACCTACGCGGAGATTAAAAAAGCCCTTAATGTAAGCCAACATACGATTGCGCGGGTAAACATCTGGTTACAGCAAGGCGGAGCAGGATTCCGCATGGTCATGGATCAAGGACTTGATCTTAAGATTCCGGCATGGAAGCCATGGGCCGGAGCAGGGGATACGGCGTACAGCTGGGGAGCAATAAAGCGCAAAATGCCCATGTATTTCTGGCCGCAACTTTTACTTGAGGAGATTGTGCGTTCGGCCAACAACAAACAGCGCCTGAAACTTCTTGGAACCCTCAAGATTCTCGGCAAAGCCGGAAAGGAAAAGAAGGAGGCGTTTCGTTATCTTGAAGATATTTTGAACCAGGGGAGAAGAAGTCCGCGCCAAAAACAAAATCATACCCGGGAAATGGTCCTCGGAATAAAATAAGAAAAAAGTGCCATAGTTCCCAGTATGGCACTTTTTGCTCAAACGGAAAATATGGCAAATTGAACAGGGGGTAGACAGAGATAGTGCAAGATAGTGCAGGAACTTGACAAAATTTTCCAAGTACGCTACTCTTGTTAGAGTTTGTATTCTTTTGTCTTACTTGTGTGACTTTGAATTCGTGCAATAGTGTGTACATGCTGTACATTATTGTGCGGCCTCAAGGACAGGTCGTGTAACCCCAACAAGCAAAGAGGAGTGAAGATGAGCAATTCGATGAGAGAGGAAAGGCGAGTGCTCGAGCGCTGGTGGTTGTGGGCGCTTGGTTTGATCGTGATCAGCTTGATCGTGCTGAGCGTGCTCGGCTACGCCGGTGTGTTCACGCGAACCGTGGTCGAGCGCAAGGTCTTCGAGTCGAGCTTTCAGTACTCGGAGGCGCGCAAGACCGAAATCGCGACCTACGAGGCGCAGCTCGCCGAGCTCGAGCACAAGCTCACCAACCCCGATCTGGACGCCACCACTCGGACCAACATCGAGGCCCAGATGTCGGCGATCCGCATCCAGCTCAACACCGCAAGAGGGAGGCAGTAGATGATGGACATCCGCAAGAGAGGCATTCCCGTCCTGCCGTTGCTCCTGGTGGCCTTGGCCACCATGGGCACCGACAGTTGCGACGACAGCCAGGAGTCCAAGGATCGCGAGATCGTCGACAAGCAGCAGGCGCAGTACGCCAAGGGACAGCCCATCCCGTTCTTCAGCTGGTCGCTGGAGCGCGATCTCGTGATCAAGCTCTACAACATCCGCAACCAGAAGGTGGCGACGCACTCGGTGTGGCGTTCGGACTACGGCATGGTGGAGGGCGACTGTCCGTCCATGGGCTACGGCATCCCGTACGACACCAGCCTGACCAACCCGTGGATGGCTGTCGGGTACCATCAGTCCCAGACTTCGATCGGCCAGGCCGAGCCCAACGGCCTCTTCGCCTCCGCCAACACGGTGGCAACATGGGTGATGTGCGTCGGCGACACCGGCCTCATCGAACCCCAGTACGTGGAGTCGAAGGTGACGGTCTACCCCGGCCCCGTCAGCGTGGACTACGAGAAGAACCGAGTCACACGCGTCGGCAAGGCCACGGTCACCATGAGCAAGAAGTAGGCGTCGGCGGACGCAACTGAACGGACGTCGTTTCGTTCGGGCCCAATATCGCAGCTGTGCGTGAGGGCCTTTTTTAAATTCATAACGCGCTTTATACCAGGGGCGCGTTATGATATAATAATAAAATTATGCAGGTAAGCGATAAATTTATCCAAAACTTAGCACGCCGGGCCGGGAGCGTGCTTTCTTCGTATTTTGGCCGCGCGCACGTGGTGCGTACTAAAAAGCATCCGGCTGATGTGGTAACCGAGGCGGATTTGGCGGCGGAAAAGCTAATTACCTCCGAAATTTGGAAACGTTTCCCAAAGCACGGCATTGTCGCGGAGGAAAGCGGAAATCATTTTAATGGACGCGATTACGTTTGGTACATTGATCCTTTAGATGGAACATTTAGTTTTTCCCGCGGCACGCCGATTTTTTGCGTGATGATTGGGCTTGTGCATAAAAATCAACCCATACTTTCCGCGATTTACGACCCAATGCTAGAGCGGCTTTATTTTGCAAAACGCGGAAAAGGCGCGTTTTTAAATGGCAAGCGTATCCGGTGTTCAAGCCGGAAAACCTGGGAATATAGTTTTGGCGCTAGCTCGGTTAATCTGCGTCGTCCGGACACACGCGCGTACTTGAGCAGGTTGGTGCGCTATGCCGGGAAACACCCATTTTGGATGAGTGGGTTTGGAAGTATTGGTATTACTGGCGGCTATGTGGCTTGTGGCACGCGCGATTGGTATGCCACCCGGCGCTGTCAGGATTGGGAAGCCCCGTCTTTGGCGCTTTTGCTTCAAGAGTCTGGCTGCAAAGTTACGAATGTGCAAGGAAAACCTTGGAAACTTGGAGATACGTCGATTGTTGCGGCGAACAAGTATCTTCATCCGCAACTTTTAAAATTAGTCAGGGGGAAGTAGGAGTATGGGGGCTGTGGATAGATTGATTTTGTGCAATTTCTTAAGGTTTGCTATACTAGGGGACTAATTACTAAAACATAAGCTATATGGCAAAAGGCATGAATAAATCACAGACCCTTAATGCTCTCGCGGAAAAGCTCGGAAAGAGCCGCAAAGAAGCAGGGGAGATGCTTGAGGCGTTGGTGAATCTAGCCTACAGCGAGGCCAAGGGCGCGGGGGAATTTACCATCCCAGGGCTTGGTAAGCTCCAGAAAAAGGCGCGGGCCGCACGCATGGGTCGCAACCCGGCCACCGGCGCGTCCATCTCGATTCCGGCCAAGACGGTCGTGAAATTCCGAGTGGCCAAGGCGGCCAAAGACGCGATTCTTTAGATCTATCTTACACATGAAAACCCCAGAAGCTTAGTTGCTGCTGGGGTTTTGTGTTATGATATTGAAATATGAGCATGATTCAGGTCGTTTATCTTTTTATTCTGGCTTTGGTTTTGGCCGCGCTGGAGGTGCAAATTGAGGGCGCAGATGGTTGGGCTGCAAAACTGCCATGCTGGCGTCCGCGCGGGCGTTGGTATGTTAAGCTTTATTCCAAAATTTTGAGTGGCAAAGAAGTAACCGGATACCACGTTTTTGTATTTTTGTTTGCTTTTTTAATGTTACATCTGCCCTATGTTTGGGGTGTGCCGTGGAACACCGGTGCGGAGTTTCAAACGCTCTCGGCGTTTTTTCTCTTTGTGGTGGTTTGGGATTTTCTTTGGTTTGTTATAAATCCGCACTATGGCATACGCAAATTTCATCCCGGCTGTGCGACGTGGCATAAAATTTGGCTGGGTCCGGCGCCGGTGGATTACTACGGCGCGCTGGCGCTTTCATTTTTATTTCACGCCCTACGCGTTGATTCCGGAGAAGGAATTACCTACGGAGGATGGTTTACTCCCGTAGGATGGTTTTTAGGATTGTCAGCCGCGACGATTGCGATTGCCGAGATTATTCGTTTGACAAGAAAGTCAAATTAAATCCGGATGAATTAATATGCGGATTACTGTCGCCAATACTTTTTTAAAGCGGCTTGTTGGTTTTATAGGCCGTCGGGATATTGAAGCGCATGGGGCAATGCTTTTTCCCGGATGCGCGCGGGTGCATACTTTTTTTATGCGCGCGCCAATTGATGTGGCGATCCTTGATCAGAATATGAAAGTGCTTAAAATATTTTATTCAGTGCCGCCATGGCGCGTGGTACCTCGCGTTTCCGGCGCGGCGATGTGCTTAGAGGTGGCGGCAGGCATGGTCGCCCGCCAAGGAATTGTTCCCGGGATGAAAATTAAGTGTGTATAAGCTGGACACAATCTGTGGATTGACAGCGTTTGAGGGATATGGTATAAATCAAGCAGTGTCATTTATCAGTATAATTAGGCCATATTTATATGCGTACATGGCTGAAAGACGATTCCGGCCAAGCACTTTCCGAATACGGGCTGATCATCGCGCTTATCGCGGTAGTGGCGATCGCGATTGTGGCTATTTTCGGACGGCAGATCCGCGACGCATTCACTAGTGCATCAAACCAACTTCCTGCTCCAGCGCCATGATGAGGGGCCGCTTTCGCGGCCTCTTTTCTGTTGGCGCCGTACGGAAGCTGGTGCGATATGCTGTGGAATAAATAATCGGCTCATAATCTAACATAAAAACAAAAATCATGTAAGTATCATATTTATAAAGGTCGTGCCAAGTCGGCTAATTATTAATACCTTAGTGTTGTCATATGATTACACGTTGGTATAAAGACGATTCCGGCCAAGCACTTTCCGAATACGGGCTGATCATCGCGCTTATCGCGGTAGTGGCGATCGCGATTGTGGCTATTTTCGGACGGCAGATCCGCGATGCATTCACGGGAGCATCAAATCGGCTTCCTGCGCCGGCGCCATAATAAATTAAGGAGGTCCCATTTCAGTGGGATCTCCTTTAGCAATTTGACGCTATGGAATCAAATACGACACAAGAATTTTACGTGCGGACATTTGGAGTTGGCGCGCGAATAGGGGCAGTAGTGGGTATCTTGAGTGTTTTGCTAGGGGTCATAATGAAAGCGGTTACTCCGGACGATTCCATTTATTTGAAATTTCTGATTTTTGGTGTGTTCATTTATTTCTTCACGCGTCACTACAAATGGCCGTTCATTGTGGTGACGTCGGAGTCCGTTGCGATTCTGCGCAGTATGTGGAGGAAAAAATATCTGAAAATTCCGCTCGCAGATATTGGGAGTGTTGCCATAGGCGAACACTCCATTACGGTCTCCGTGCGAGATGAAAAGCCGTTTACGATTAAAAGCGTTTTGTTTAAACCGGAGGTATGGAAGGAGTTAAAGAATACATGCAGTGATTTGCAGAAAAATACTAATTTTCAGCGCGTTACGCAGCTTCCTTGATATATGCCAAAGTTTCTTTACATTTTCGGATACGAAACTCCAGGACTTGCGGCGATGAATAAAAGCATGACTGCCAAGGGAATTTATTCGGATTGCGAGGATAGTGAATGGTTTTTTATTCCGGCGGACACAAAGGAGCAAGCGTTGGAGTGGGGGGAGAAGCTGGCTGATGAATATATGAAGGTGCTTTACAATGATCCGTCTGCGACGCGGCAAAGTCATGGGAGTGCCGGATGGATTGAAGAGAGGGGTCCCCTTGTTCATTGGGATGAGAAAATTATAAAGATGCACCCAGAGGAGTATGCAGCGGCAGTGAAGAATGTAGATAATATACCAGTGATCAAAGTAGGAGAATATCCGGATATACAAAAGCTTGTTCACGAGCGGTACGGCCCTGCGGATTTAAATCCTTCCGCAAATAACTAATTGCCATTAATAATTATCTTTAATCATATGTGGAGACAAGTAAAAACTCCATCATATATCACGGAACGCATAGAATCTTTTTCACTGCCGGTTGAAGACAGGGTCCTCGTTTTTGATCCAGATAATATACTTTATGTTGTTGATATTGTTTCGCCCTATAATGTTGCTGAACAAACGGGGCAGGATGCAGAGGCGACTATTAATCAGTACCGGGCCATATTCTCAAAGCCCTGTTCTTCTGGTTCTTCTGGCGAACACGAGGTTAGCCAACATCGCGGGAATATATGCAAGCATGAGCTCCGGGTTCAATTTCAGAATAGATGGTACCCCATATTAGGTTTAATGGGGGGAAAACCCTTAATGACTAATGATAGAGGGGAAACATTAACCTTGACTTTGGCAAAAGGGATGGGAAATTATAATGATAGTAATTTTACAGTTGCCAAAGAAGGTAAGGAAATTTTTAAATACAATTT
The DNA here is from genome assembly GCA_964495135.1 of uncultured Gammaproteobacteria bacterium. Classification (GTDB taxonomy): domain Bacteria; phylum Patescibacteriota; class Patescibacteriia; order GWA2-47-26; family GWA2-47-26; genus CAZBUQ01. The sequence goes on along the minus strand of CAZBUQ010000039.1, from coordinate 957 downwards.
TAAGGATTTTTCAGGCGATTGGACATATGTGACCTTTACAAAAGACAATGAATATATTTTACTTGGCAATCCTTATGAGTTTGAGATTTTTAAAAGATTATAAAATTTAATAAATAATCATACCCATATGTGGAACTTCAACGTCCGCCCCAAAACAAAAGTGCCAGTACTAAAATTGGTTGGCCTGACGGTCGTAACCGCGGTGTTCCTTTTATTTCCCGTAGTAAGCGGGAACGTACAGGCCGGTTCTTATAAGAGGCCGAATCCAAACTCGCGTACAACCGAAACGGTGGCGCCCGCGACACTGCGCAATGTAACCGAAGCGGTGCAGTATACTGTACCATCCGGCGGTACGCAAAATATCGGATCATTTAATGTAGGAGGTACAACTGCTGGGATTGTTGGTCTTGCACTTACGAGTGCCGTTGACCCATCGGTAGAATGGATTGATCCGAGCATATTACGCTTCAGTCAAAAAAATGCCGGCGGGCACGGAGACGGGGTACTGGTCCGTGAAAGCATGACGAAGTACGGTTGGAGAGGTAATCCGATTAGAGCAGTAAGAATGCCCGAAGGCATAGTGGTATATGATAACACTCGTCCTGCGATTGCGCTTGAGATTGGGATGTCTAAAGTGCCAGTACAAATATACGAACTCGATGCTGTGTTACCGGATGAATTCTTAAATGGTGGTAATGGATGGTGGAAATCCCAGGGTGTGCATACTTGGCGTGATGTAATGATGTTCAGAACCAGCGAGAATAAGTTAAATTTGTATGGTACTACAGTTCCTCCAGATCTAAGTTTAAAATTGCCTACTACTGAACGCGCCGCCACATTTTGGAAAGAATTCGAAGCACTTCCGGATCGTCCGCTTGGTGTTCCTTTTCTCAAGGTGCCATTGCAATCTGTGGGTGCAAGCCCGTCAACCTTGGCCCAAACTGACGCATTGCTCGC
>CAZBUQ010000038.1:0-7487 GCA_964495135.1 uncultured Gammaproteobacteria bacterium | reverse complement strand
CTCAAAGTAAAACTATTGCAAGGAAGCTGATTGCAGATGGCGCAGTGGATGTTGACGGGGCCACGATTAGAAATCCTGCTGAAATAATCACCCTTTCCGCGAGTGAAGATACTATAATAAAAAAAGGCAAACGGCATTTTGTGCGCGTGCGGGTTACTGCTTGACCGCTATAAAGATAATTTGATATAATCCATATACTATATATGGAATCTACAAAAATTCTCACTTATACTGCGATTTTTGAAAAAGCGCCGGAGGGCGGCTATGTTGCTTCGATTCCCGCGCTTCCCGGCTGTATGACTCAAGGAGAAACTTTTGAGGAAGCCAAAGAGAACATCAAAGATGCGATTGTCGGCTATATTGAGGTGCTCAAGGAAGATGGTGATGAAGTGCCCCTGGAGCACGAGGAGCACATTGCGGCTACTGTCGCAGTTCCGGTGCATGCCTAATACTGTTTATTGTGTCCGAACGCCTTCCCCAACTGACCCCTTCTGAATTGATCCGAGCCCTGGAACGGCTCGGTTTTGTGCAGCGACGCCAAACCGGCAGTCATGTCATCTTGCGACATCCGGTAACAAAGCGCATCGCATCAGTTCCCTTTCATGCCCGCGATATTAAGCGCGGATTACTTTTTGGCATTCTCAAGCAAGCCGGAATTTCTCATGAACAATTACTTGATGCGTTGAGATAGAAGGGTACTTTATGGTACTTGATCAAGCACGGCAAGACATTATCTCAATACTCGAAAAAGCTAGGGTCGAAGCAATACCCGCCGATCTTGTCTTTCCGCCAGATCCGCAGATGGGTGATTTATCCTTGCCGCTTTTTGCGCTTTCCAAAGAACGTAAGGTGGCGCCGGGTGCGCTAGCACAGGAGCTTACTAAAAAATTAAAACCGACTGGATTGGTAAAGCGCGTTGAAGCCGCCGGGCCGTATATAAACTTTTTTTTAGACACTGATAAGCTAACCAAACAGCTATTTGATTTACTCAAAAAAGAAGGCGCGGATTATGGCAAAAGCAGCGTAGGACAGAAAAAGAAGTATTTGGTGGAGTTTTCTTGCGCCAATCCGATGAAGGCCTTTCATCTGGGACATTTGCGCAATACGGTAACAGGTGAAAGCGTCTCACGAATTCTGGAAAACGCCGGCTACAAAGTTGTGCGCGTAAACTATCAGGGCGACGTGGGAATGCATATTGCGAAATCGCTTTGGGGAATTTTTAAACTGCAAGACGCGTTCAAAAAGGCCTCAAAAAAATCGGTTGATGAACAAGTGGAATTTTTAGGACGCGCCTACGCGCATGGCGCAAAGGCGTTTGAAACTGATGAACGTGCCAAACAAGAAATCCTGGAAATCAACAAAAAAGTGTACGCGCGGGATAAATCCATACAGAAAACCTATACCACTGCCCGCGACTGGAGCTTAAAAAAGTTTGAAACCATTTACAAGCGGTTGGATACCCATTTTGATGAGTATTATTTTGAATCAGAAATGTGGAAACGCGGAATGGAAATCGTCAAAGAATTTTTCAAAAAAGGCGTGTTTAAAAAAGGTGACGGCGCGATTATCTTCCCCGGCAGTGCGCACGGTCTGCATGATCGTGTCTTTATTACGACCGAGGGCAACGCTACCTACGAGGCCAAAGATCTAGCGCTTTCAGAAAAGCGGCATAAAAAGCATCATCCCGACATGATTATCCATGTGGTTGGCAAAGAGCAAACTGAATATTTTAAAGTTGTATTTAAAGCTCTAGAATACACCCTACCAAACAGCAAAGGCAGAGAATTTCATTTGCCCGGCGGATTTTTGCAGCTAAAGGAAGGTAAGATGAGCTCGCGCACCGGCAATGTGGTGCTGGCCGAGCAATTGTTGGATGACGCAGAGATTGCGGTAAAAGAAATCATGAAGAATCATGAAGTGCAAAACCGGAAGGAAGTGATCAAAATCGTCGCCGACGCCGCGGTCAAATACGCGATTTTACGCAACCACGTCTCGGCCGACACGCTTTTTGACATGAAAGAGTCGGTCAGTTTGTCCGGCGATTCCGGGCCGTATCTTTTGTATATCGTGGCGAGAATCAAAAGCATACTGCGAAAAGCTAAGGGCTTAGAGCATAGGGCAAAGAACTCTACGCTCTACGCTCTACGCTCTACGCCGATTAGCGCCTCCGAGCACTCCCTTATTATGTCACTTGCACGTTTTCCGGAAGTAAACCAAGAAGCCGCTGCCCAATGTGATCCGTCACGGGTTGCCCATTATCTTTTTTCTCTCGCGCAAACATTCAACGCTTTTTATAATGAATGCCCGGTACTCCAGGCTGAAGGAGAAGTCAAAAAGTTTCGCCTGTTCCTTATCCAAGCGGTACTTTTAGTCATGACCCAAGGACTCTCACTCCTTGGAATTGAGACCGTGGAAGAAATGTAGAGCGAGAATCATGAAAAACCCCGCCCGTCGCTTGCGCAACGTGCGGGGGTACAACAGTAGACAGGAATCCAAGGGAACTACGGACCGGACAATTGGCGCCGGAGCGCCGAGCGTCCGAGCTCCCTACTCCCTCAAACGAGGCGTAAAGCGCGAGCAACAAGCTCGCATTTTCGCCGAGTGCCGAGGGAGCAAGCTCTGCTTACTCGCTGAGGACGAGGACGCCGAAGGCGGAGTCGAGCCGAGCGCGGAAGCCGTCCAGGCGGAAGCCGCGGTCCGCGCCATCCACGCAGGCGCCAGGCACAGACACGCGGCCGTCCGGGTACGTCCACCGGGAATCCTCGCTGATTGCGAGGACCCACGCACACTGCGCCACCTGATCCGGGTGGTCGTGCAGGAAGCCGGCGAGATCACCGGTGGAGGCGAGCTTGTGGCCGGCGGCCGTCAGGCGCTTCGCGGCCTGCTCGCTGGTCTCGACGTCGAGGTAGGCCTCCACCCGGCACTTGACCGACCGGACACCGACGCTCTTGAGCGGGAAACGGTCCTGGGTGATGTCGGTATTGACATTCCGGATGTTACCCGAGCCGACCGCGCGGTGGATAAGCGCGACGAGGCCGATCGACTGGTCGTAGGAAACCTGGCGCCACATCTGCGCCAGGCGCGTCGCCAGGAACTCTTTGAGCGCCGGGCGGTTGTCGGAATCGGTGAGCGCGAGCAGTTCATCATCCGTGAGATCGTGACCGAGACCCAAAAGGGCCCGTGCCGTTGTCTGGTTCGTTGCCATGACTACTCTTCTTTCCACCCTTACGGGCAGTACTCCCAGCCGATTGGCCAGAAGGAAGTCCAGGTTGATTCCCAGCCTTCTTACAACCGTGATTACGGCAATCAGGGCTAAAACAAGGCCGGGAAGCCTATTGTAATGAATTGTGTTAATTGTAGCATATTTTGGACAATTTGTCAAGGGCGCGGTAGAATAAGCGACATATGGAGAAACTGCCTACCTATTACGCCTTCATTGATAGTCAAAACTTGAATCTGGCTATTCAAGATTGCGGTTGGAAATTAAATTTCAAACGCTTGCGTGTATATTTGAAAGATAAATATCGGATTTCAAAAGTATTTCTTTTTATCGGCTACGTTCCGGGCAACGAACGCCTTTATACTCATCTTCAAGATGACGGCTACATCATCATTTTCAAACCAACTCTGGAATACAAAAAAGACGGCGAACGCCGTACCAAGGGAAACGTAGATGCCGAATTGGTACTCCACGCAATGATTGAATTTGCCAATTATGATAAGGCGATGATCGTATCCGGCGATGGAGATTTTTATTGCTTAATTGAGCATCTAGAAAAGAAAGGTAAGCTCTTGCATATATTGATTCCGAACCCTCAAAAATACTCGGCGCTTCTACGACGATTCCATAAGTATTTCGTATACATCGCGCATCTGGAGCAAAAATTGGGCAAAACAAAAGAAGGGGAGTAACCTTCGGACGAAACCTTAGGCGTGCCCCTTCATCGTGATATCTAAACTATACCATAAGCCCTCTCAACCTGTCAAGGGGCTATACACCTATGCACATCGCCATTGACGCGCGGATGTACGGAACTGTCCAACGGGGGATTGGGCGATATTTGATGAAGTTGATTGAGGCGCTGGAGGAGATTGAATCCGCACCACTGCCCCTTGAATATCCCACTTCACAATAAAATAGTTTCGTGGGACCCCGACTTTACGTCGGGACTCTCCGGACTGTATCGAATTTCGCGCCTCTTACGCGCTAGTGTCTAGCACGGGGTGGAAAAGATTATGAATGTATATCAACGGATACACTCGTGCAATCCGTAGACGGCGCGATTCTGATCCATTGATACCCTGTACTGCCGGCTTGGATCCATAGACACAAGCAACGCGACGCAGCCACTAATCATGATACCATTCTAGATCCAAAATTAAAAGAAACCCCCGAACGCACACCGAGTGTACGCCGAGGGCCGAAAGACCGAGCCGTTGAACGAAAGGGCCGAGGGATCTCGCCCCGACAAGTCGGGGCTAGGATCCGAGCGCCTGTTCCACCCCGCAGGCGAGGACGCCGACAAGGCCGCGCCGCTCCTCAACGAAGTCCCAGTAGTCGCAGTCGAGCCGGCCTCCATCCCAGTAGAGGTGGAGGCGGTCGCCGTCCGAGTCGTACGTTTCGGTACGCGCGATCCTGCCCGCGAAGATGTCGCGACCCGCGGCCTTGTGGGTCAGAGCCGCGCCAGCCAGGTGCGTAACCGAGCCGAGTCCGGCCATGTGATTTTCCGGAAGCTCCAGACGTTGCCGGACTTCCGCGAGAAGCGCGCGTTGCTCGGTGACGTTCTTCCTCGTAGAACCACGCAGAAGCGTGGGGACGAGCGAGAACAGACAGTCCGTGGTCGGCGGGTCCGGGAAGTTCCAGTTCTGCAGGTACCGGAAGTCCTCCACGCACGGACCGATCTGCGGGATCGTCCGCTTGAGCGTCGCGCCCTGCACAACCTGGATGTGGCAGGTCGCCGAGTCCGGGATCTCCTCCTCGCGCGTGCCGCGACGATAGCCCAGGATGTGGCGCTTGGCCTGCGCCTTGTCCTTGTTCGCGGACTTGCGCAACCACTCCTCGGCTTCCTCGTCGGTAAGCAGGATGAAGTAGGCATTGGCGAGCGCGAGCACGAGCGCCGCGAACCGCCGCTTGAGCACGCCGCCCTGTCCGATGACACGCGCCTGCACGACATCTTTCGAGAGCGGAAGCCCTTCGAGCGATTCTCCGAGCAACTGCTTGACTCTGCCGATCTGTCTGGACGTGATCCTTTCGGTCATCGTCCACCTCCTTCTTGCTATGGCTATCTTTAGGGTCGGCACCATGCCAAATCTAAAAATAGCCGTTTTAGGAACTGTGTTAATTGTAGCATAGTTTGGACAATTTGTCAAGTATTTGATAAGATTGGGGTATGCTTACGAAAGAAAATAATTTCGCCTATATTGATGGCGCTAATTTGTACAAAGGTATTTTGGAACTTGGTTGGCGAATGGATTACAAAAGATTTCGCATTTTTCTGCGTGAAAAATACGGAGTAACGAGGGCTTACATTTTTCTTGGTTTTATTCCGACAAATACTAATTTGTATCGCAACCTTCAAAACTGGGGCTATATTGTCATCTTCAAACCAACGATTCCTGATGACAAGGGAGAAGTGAAAGGAAATTGTGATGCTGAACTTGTTTTACAAGCAGTAGCAGATATGTATGAGTCGCTCTATGAACAGTCCATCATCATAAGTGGTGACGGGGATTTTGCCTGCCTTGTTAATTTTTTGAAAGAAAAAAATCGCCTTAAAGTAGTGTTAAGTCCCAACCATAAAAAAGCTTCCGTATTGCTCCGCAAAGCAGTACCTGATCACATTGTGTTTCTCGAACGATTTAGAGACCGCCTGCAATATCAGAAAATGACATAATAAAAAGAAAAAGCCCCGCTGCGGGACGGGACCCGCATGGGAGCTCTTCCATAGTGATAACTCCAGTATAGCAAATTGTGACCAATTTTGTCAAGAGCACCTATGCACATTGCCATTGATGCGCGGATGTATGGAACAGCCCAGCGCGGGATTGGACGGTATTTGATGAAGTTGATTGATGGGTTGGAGGAGATTGAATCCGCACCACCCCTAACCAGAACCACCCCTGGCCCCTCCTTGGAAAGGAGGGGAAATCCTCGGCAAGGAGGGGAAAATTGCTACACGATTTTTTTGCGCCGTGAAAATTTTGAAGAATACCAACCGCGCAACACGAATTTTAAAAAAGCGCTTTGGGACGCGCCCTGGTATGGGCTGCGCGAGCAAATCGGGTTTCGCCCACTTTTTACTGCTTCAGCCGTGCGGGGAAAAACTCACGATCGTGAGTTTTTCCCCGCACCACGTCCTATCGACATTTATCATTTTCCGCATTGGGATGTACCATTATTATTTCGCCGTCCGTTTGTGGTGACAATCCACGATCTTGAACTTTTCTCATCAAATCGCACGCGGGAAAATTCCACGCGCGGACGGCTCACCTATTGGCTCAAATTTCAGGCGTTCAAACTCGTATTCCGCCACGCGGTGCTTGCCGCACGCGGAATTATTGTGCCTTCCAATGTAGTGCGCGAGCAGCTTCTAGATCTATATCCGCAAGTACGCAAAAAAACACACGTGATCTATGAAGCGCCGACAATTGATGCTAACGGCTATCGGCTAGCGGCTAGCGCGCCGGTGACTAGTATCTCCACTAACGCTAAACCCTATCCCCTATACCCTAACCCCTACATACTGTATGTCGGCGCCGCTTATCCGCACAAAAACCTCTCGCGCCTGCTGGAGGCCTGGAAAATCGTGCACGCGCAACTCCCCGACTACAAACTTGTGCTGGTCGGCCGGGAAGATTTTTTTTGGAAAAAACTCAAGTTAGAAATTGGAAATTGGAAATTAGAAATTGGAGATAGTGTTGTTTGGTATGGCGAAGCTACGGACGCCGAACTTGCCACCCTTTACCAAAACGCCGCCCTCCTCATTCAACCCTCGCTTGAGGAAGGGTTTTCTCTTCCCCCCCTTGAAGCGCTTGCCCACGGCACGCCGGTTGCGGTCTCGGACATCCCGGTACACCGCGAAATTTTGGACAACGCCGCGGCTTATTTTAATCCGCGCGACCCGGCCGCGATTGCCAAAACCATTATCGGTACGCTGCAAACTCCAGTCGCCGCTCCCCTTCCCCGCGCGTACTCTTGGAAAGTCAATGCTGATCAAACCCTCGCCATTTACGCCGCGGCCGTAAAAACCGGTTGCACTTGACATCCGAGCGTCGTTTATGCGATAATAATCAGCTCTTTGAACATGGAGGAGAATCATGGACGAAGTAAACGCCCGGACCAAACCGGCGCCGGTAGTGCCGCCCGTACTTTTACCAAGAAGAGCCAGGACCGCTGCAATAGCAATAACCGTTGCGATGATCGCGATGATCCAAAAAATGGTTGCCGGCTACTACAATATCAGGGTGGCTGATCTGCGCGGCCCAAA
>CAZBUQ010000037.1:0-7537 GCA_964495135.1 uncultured Gammaproteobacteria bacterium | reverse complement strand
GGCATGGGATTCCCTTTAGCGCACCCAGAGAATCGAGTGAAGCGCGCGATGTCCATAAAGGCACCCTGCGCTTCACTCGACAAAATCCCATTATTAAAGAACAATACAATATACCATAAAAAACCAATAATGTCAAGGGGTTTTAACTAAAAATAGCTTATTTCTGGCATTTTGAACAAAATACCGTGCCACGTCCGCCGATGGATTTCTTTTGGAGTTTTGTTTTGCAGCGCGGGCAGGGCTGGCCTTGCCGGCCATACACTTTGAGGCGCGGCGCAAACTTACCCATCTTGCCGAAAGCGTCACGATAGTCATCAGACGAGGTGCCGCCATGCTTTATTGCGCTTAGCATTACGACGCGCAACGCGTTATACAGTGCGCGCAATTTTTTATCGTCTAAATCCCCAGCTTTGCGCAAGGGATTAACACGCGCAACAAAACACGCTTCTTGCGCGTAAATATTTCCCACGCCCGCAATCAAGGATTGGTCCAAAAGTAATGGTTTGATTTGCGAACCGCCGCGCGATCGGATTAACTCTTTAAACTTCTGCACGGTAAGCGCGCGATCGAAAAAATCAATGCCAAGTTTTTCTTTCTGCACAACTTTCGCCTCTTCAGCGGTCGGCACCACTTTCATGTATCCAAACCGACGCAAATCGTCATAATGCAAAGCACTGCCATCGGTGAAGGTAAAAATGACTTCTGTGGATTTTGTGGTATGAGATCCTTCACCCCGACCATCGCGTCGGGGTTCAGGATGACGGGCAGATTGCAATAGCAATCTGCCCGTCATTTTCAAATGCACCACCAGTGTTTCGTCTCCGATCAACCGAATCAAAATCAACTTCCCCTGCCGCCCTACTTCCTTTACCTCCCGCCCACGCAGGACACGCGCAAAATTAACCGTGCTCAAGCCATGCACAACCTTGGTATACAACACATCGGCCGACTTGATAGTCTTGCCGACGATACTTTTTTGCAATTGACGACGGATAGTTTCTACTTCTGGCAATTCCGGCATAAGCTCAAACAAGCGGTACTCCAGTCATTTCCTTTGGTTTTTTCAACCCTAAAATTTTTAGCACCGTTGGCGCCACATCAGACAATGTGCCAACGGGTGGAGATAAGGAAAGATCTGCGCCAATTGCCTCCATCTGTGGGTTGGCCTGCCCTTCAAAATCTTTACCAATCACCAAACATGGCACAGGATTAGTAGAATGCTCTTTGTCGATTTTTCCAGTTTGCAGGTTTATCAGCTCTTCGGCGTTACCATGGTCGGCCGTAATCAGCATAACACCGCCTTTAGCAATAGTTGCTTCGAAAATTCTGCCGATTTCCGCATCAACTGCTTCATTGGCATGAATTGTAGCTTTAAAGTCACCTGTATGGCCGACCATATCCGGATTGGCAAAGTTCATCGCGATAAAATCATATTTACCCGCGTTCACCTCCTTAATCACGCGATCAGCTACTGTTTTCACAGACATCTCCGGCTTCTTATCATAAGAGGCAACCTTTGGAGACGGAATAATTTCCCGATCCTCCCCGGGAAAAGCTTCTTCCTGCATACCGTTCAAAAAGAAAGTCATGTGCGCGTATTTTTCGGTTTCCGCAATGTGCAATTGTTTTAGCTTCGCGCCGGAAACGACTTTAGCAAGACATGTCTCAATCAACTCCGGTGGAAACGCGACGATAACCGGAAGATCTTTTTCGTATTCAGTCATGGTTGCAAATAGCGCACTCTTTAAAAACGCGCCGCGTTCAAATTTATCAAAGGTTGGAAGCGCGAACGCTTTGGTAATCTGACGCATGCGGTCTTCGCGGAAATTGAAAAATATCACGGCGTCATTATCTTGAATTGGGGCAATTGGTTTCCCCCCCTTAACAATCGTGGTTGGCACAAATTCTTCATCGTAAACTTTGTCTTTGTAGGATTGTTCAATGGCTTGTACTGGGTTTTCAGCCGTCGGAGTATGTGCATCGCCAAGCATTGCCTGGTATGCTTTTTCAGTTCGGTCCCAACGATTATCGCGATCCATCGCAAAATAGCGTCCGGAAAGTGAGGCAATGGTGCCAACTTTCAACTCTTCCATCTTGGCTTGTAACGCCTCAATAAACTGCTTACCGGTATCGCGAATGGTATCACGGCCATCCAGTATGGCATGCACCGCGACTTTTTCAACTTTTTCTTTTTTGGCAAGTTCCAAAAGTTTGTACAAGTGATCCTGATGGCTATGCACACCGCCGGGAGAAACCAAACCGACCAATTGTAAAGTCGAGCCAGACTTTTTTGCCTGTTTTATGGCTTTAATCAATACATCATTTTTGAAAAAATCTCCGGATTCAATTGATTTATTAATGCGCGGAAGGGTTTGATAAAATACGCGTCCGGCGCCAATAGTCAGATGTCCGACTTCAGAATTACCCATCTCTCCCCAAGAAAGCCCAACCTCGTCGCCGGAGGCGCGCAAAGTTACCGTTGGATAGGTTGTTATTAAGCGCGCGAAAACCGGCATTCTGGCACGCGTCACCGCGTTACCGTCAGAATCCGGAGCAACACCAAAGCCATCTAAAACAATAAGTACAACGAGTTTTGAGCGGGTAGAAGCCATACACAATAATTTCCATAGTATAGCAAAGAAATACCAAAAGATAAAGATGCCCCGTAAAAGGTCATCCGCCATGCGCGCGGATGCCCTCAAACAGGGCGTTTGGAACGATATCCTCCACCTTTTTTCGCAGCCGTTGTCCGCGCCGATGAAACTCCGCGTATCGGCATCCCTTTTCTAATCCTCACGAGTTTCGGAGGTCTGACGCGGCTTCTCATCATCTGAAACACGACGTGAGGGTGAGGCGGCTTTGGACGCGCACGGCGCGCGCTTGCGTATGCGCAGCAATATGGTCCATCAATCTGCGGGCCAGCGCAGTCGACTCTTTTACACAACGAGCATGCCACGTTATTGACCTCCTTAAAGAACAAGTTCTTGTTCAATCTCCAGCAACCGATTGTATTTTGCCAGCCGTTCGGATCGCGAAAGCGATCCGGTTTTGATAAACTCGGAGTTTACCGCCACCGCAAGATCCGCAATAGTCGTATCCGCAGTCTCACCGGAGCGATGCGACACCGAAATTTTGTATCCGTTTTTTCGCGCCAGCGCGATCACATCCATAGTTTCAGTAAGTGTCCCGATTTGATTCAACTTGATTAAAATGGCATTCGCGGCGCCAAGCGCGATACCTTTCTTTAATCGCGCTGCGTTGGTGGTAAAGAGGTCGTCCCCCACCAAAAGTGTTTCCATGTTTTCATGTTTTAATGTTTTTGTGAGCGCGACCCAGCCCGCCCAATCATCTTGATCCAGTCCGTCTTCAAGAGAAATAATCGGATATTTTTTAATCCACCGCTCCCACATGGTAATCATTTCCGCAGTAGTCATAATTTTCTTATCCACGCGCAAAATATAACGCTTTTTTTTCGCGTCATATACCTCGGAAACGGCCGGATCAAGCGCGAGCGCGACATCGCGTCCGGCTTTGTATCCCGCGCGCGCCACCGCTTTTAGAATGTAGTGAAGCGCCGTTTCATTGGATTTAAATGGCACGGCATAACCGCCCTCATCACCTTTTAGGGTTGAATAGCCGGCTTTCTTCAGCAACGCTCCGAGTGCGTGAAAAATTTCCGCGCCGCAACGCACGCGTTCGCGAAACAATCTTTGCCGCGGCACAATCATAAATTCTTGAAAGTCTAAAATCCATCCGGCATGCGCTCCCCCGTTTAAGATATTCATGGTTGGAGTGGGTAGAGCGTAGAGCGTAGAGCGTAGAGCGTAGAGCTTGCGAATCCACTTATAAAGTGGCAACCCTGCCGCAGTTGCTCCGGCATGGGCACAAGCCAACGACACGCCTAAAATCGCGTTCGCGCCAAGTCGGCTTTTGTCGCGTGTACCATCAAGTTTAATCATTGCGCTATCAATCGCGCGCAAATCTGTAACCCGCATTCCGCGAACTTTGCGTGCAATCACAGTATTCACATTACGCACGGCCTTAAGCACACCCTTGCCTCCATACCGGCGCTTATCCCCATCGCGAAGCTCCACTGCTTCATGTATGCCAGTGGAAGCGCCAGAAGGCACCGATGCACTCCCAATCGCGCCGCTTTTCAAATGCACACAAACTTTAACCGTTGGATTTCCCCGGCTGTCTAAAATTTCTTGAGCGTGAATTTTTTTGATCTTCATACAATGAAATCAATCATATATATCTTTCCGATGGTCAATTTCAAAAAGAATTACCGTCTCTCCGTTTTGAAAATAAAACAACACTCGGTACCGCCGAGTGACACGAAATGAAAACGCCTCAGCAAGTCCTCGTATTTTCTTAATATGCAGTCGCGGATCCCGCCAATTCTCTGTGAAACGCTTTTCTTGCGCGGCGTAGAGCCGTTGAATCTCTTCCGGTAATTCAAGCAAAGAACGCGCAAAGTCCTCCGTACGAATAAGGTTCATACTGATACGGGGGGATATCGTTTACGCGCATTCTCAAGAGAACGCTTTATCCTTTCCGGGTGGGCATATTCATGCAAATCCTCCTGGGGAAAGAGAAGTGTAATTTCATGGCGCAACAATCGAAGTTCACTAAGGATAGATTCGATTATTTTAGATGAGACCGTGACTTTTGATGAAGTAGACGTGTGAGCCATAGTGTTATTACTATATCACCTTCTCTAAAAGGAGGTCAAGTTTCGGCTCCCTCCGGCTGTCTAAAATCTCCTGGGCGTATATTTTTTGATTTGCATATTCAGAGTGCTTCTAAAAATGCCTCCACACTCACCTGTGCGTCCTTGATAATACCAAAAAGAAGACCACGTTTCAGTGTTCTTCCAAAATGCATAGGGATGACTGTCCGTGCGTTCGTCTTTGGGTTGAGCATCACAAGATGACTTCCTTTCTGCCGATCTTCTATAAAACCTAGACGCTTCAGAACGCGAATCACATCTTTTGCCTGAAGTGTTGGAATCCTTGGCATACCATCCTACGCAGTAGCAGACACGGTCACACTGCCATGTAACACCTTTCGTTCCACGGGCGCCTCTTCCCCATGCTCACGCAGCGATTCAAGATACACCTCGATTGCCTCTTGAATATTCGACTCAGCTTCCTCTAAGGTTTCCCCCTGAGAATGGCAGCCGGGAAGAAGCGGCGCATATGTAACATAGCCGCCTTCTTCAGCGTGCTCAAATAATACCGTGTAGGTAAGGATATTGGTGGTCTTCATAGATTTTATGATGTAGTCAAGAATTTAATGCACCACTCAATCTGCCGGTAAGGTTTTGAATAATTTCATTAGGGGTTTTGTACCGGAGTCCTTTTCTCGGGCGATTGTTCAATCGTTCCTGTATCTCATAGATGTCCCGGTCGGTAAGGGAGGATAGATTCGTGCTCCGTGGCAAGTACTGCCTGATCAGTCCGTTGGCATTCTCCACCCCGCCCTTTTGCCAGGATTTGTACGGGTCGCAAAAGAAGGTATCAATGCCAAATTCTTTTCCCAGCATACCATGATGCGCCCCCTCGCCGCCATTATCAAAAGTCATGGTTTCCAAAGCTCAAGAGGCAGCGATTCCACACTTTTAATAATGGCATCGTCAGTCTCATTCGCGGACTTATCCATCACTTTGTGCATCCGCACTAGCATGGCTTTGCGTTCGTACTGTACCGAGAGCGCGGTCTTTTGTTTTCTGAAGATCATAGAGTCTGATTCCCAGTCCCCATACCGTTTTTTCTTTGCCACGATCAATGGTCGCAGCTGAATGGATATGCGGTCAGGAATGCTTGTTTTATGGGATTTTCTGCCATGGAACTTTTGTCGTCGTGGGGTATTCTTTCTGCGTAGATATCGATACCAGTATTTGCCATAGGGACTCCCATAGATGTATTGGTAAATACTCTCATCCGAGATGGTGCGACCCTTAAGAGCTGAAGGCGGATCATGTTTGAGTCGTCCCTCAATCTCATCTGGAGACCAGCCGTCTTTGAGGCGTGCCACCACATAGGCACAAAGTCTCTCATCTTTATCCAGTTTCCTTTTATTAGTCTTTTTGGCATCGCAATCGGCAAGGTCTTGAGCGGCTTTGGCAGAGTAGGGCAGGTAGTCGCCGCGGTGTCGGTTAATCTCTCGACTGATCACGGAATGATTGCGCTTCAAAAAACGAGCAATCTCGCATACTTTTCGACCGTGCCGTAGATAGTATTCGATCTGCTCACGCTCATACAAGGTGAGCCTGCTGATTCGTTTGTTTGACATATGCACCACGGTTATGATCTAGGGGTTTATTGTACCCTAGGGTGGTGCATTCAGTATTGACTACGGGTATGGTACCACACCCTTGACAAACCGGTCAAATTGTGCTGCATTACTAACAAAGGCAACAGGTGGGGTGGCTCCGCGCCAGCACGCGAAACTCGTATGCCGACGCGGGGTAATCGCACGTTTGAAGCATAAACTAACCACCCCGTCAGGTGCTTCAACGCAAGCCGCAAAGGAGGAACTCTATGCGGCAGATCGTCGTCCTTTTCACCATCGTCCTCATCATCACCGGGTGTGGTACGACCGAGCGCTACCGCGTGCTCAACGACGGCAAGACGCAGCGCATCTGCAGGACGGATGCCACGTGCGAGCCGCCTGCGGATCAGCCGGTCCAGCCGGCTTCGAAAAACGCGGCGCCGGCCAGGAACCAACCCACCGGCGGATGCAGCCCGCAGCCGGCGGACGTGTACTGTCCGTCAGGATACGTGTGGGACGCGACACCGCAGGGGTGTACGTGTACTGTGGTTTGTTCCCGGCGCGTTACTGATCCAAAGCCGGCGGCGAATCAAGACCACAAGGAGCAGTTGGAAATCATCCTGGATCTGTCCGCACCCATGAAACCGCACTTCGCGCTGCTGCGAGATGCGCTGCGGTGTGCCTTGCAAGCGGTGGTACTTGAGGAGAAACCCCCACGTTACTTCTCCACCGCGCTTACCACGGCACGCACAACCGAGATCTTCGCAAGGGAAGAAGCGCGAAACGGCCGCGAACGCGT
The DNA here is from genome assembly GCA_964495135.1 of uncultured Gammaproteobacteria bacterium. Classification (GTDB taxonomy): domain Bacteria; phylum Patescibacteriota; class Patescibacteriia; order GWA2-47-26; family GWA2-47-26; genus CAZBUQ01. The sequence goes on along the minus strand of CAZBUQ010000037.1, from coordinate 462 downwards.
TGAACTCGCTTCGTGGGTGGAGCGGAACTTGGACCGAAGATTCGTCGCCACGAGCGACCCCGAAGCTCCGGATTTTCTGCTGGTGCATCGCCTCCTGGCGATAATGAAGGAGAAACGCACGATCCCCACCAAACTGGTGGTCGTCGGTGGGGATGCATTGAGCTACAATGAAGCGTTTCTCGTGAAACCTTTCCTGCTGGGGGGGCCGATGTACGAAGCGCCCCTTCAGGGGATATCGGTCAAAGTGATCGTCATCTCCAAGGATGGTCAGTGCGCCGAGAGCCGTGTGCGCAACGAAAAAAATCGTTACGTTGGGGAACTCAGCGTGCACTTCCAGGCGACGTGCGTCGGTCATCAAGACCTGGGTAGGGAGTTGAGATCAGTGTTGGAAGGGAGCTGATGACCTTTCTCCCACCCGCCCCGCGCTCCCAAGCGCGCTGCGGGTGGGGAATACTTTTTTCC
>CAZBUQ010000036.1:0-7634 GCA_964495135.1 uncultured Gammaproteobacteria bacterium | reverse complement strand
TAAAAGTGTAATGGTTGCGATAGACAACCAAAGATTGCGATGAAACTGCTGGAAGGCCAATTTAGAAACTCGCGCTAAAGACAAAAACATACCTCCTATAATCTATAATATGTATTTTCCGCTTTCCTTATCGGAAACAATCTCACCGCCGTTTAAAGTAATCACACGCCGACGCAGCTGATTAACAATGTCACGATTATGCGTAACCAGCAAAACAGTGGTCCCAAAGCTATTGACTTTCCTAAGTATATCAACAATTTCTCGAGTATTCAACGCGTCCAAGTTTCCGGTCGGTTCATCCGCGAGAAAAATCTTTGGGCGGTGTACCAACGCGCGGGCAATAACCACCCGCTGCGCCTCTCCTCCGGATAATTGTACGGGGTAACGATGAGACTTGTCTTCAAGCCCAACAATACGCAACACTTGCGGAACGACTTCCGCGATTCTGTTCGGAGGAGCGCCAACCACTTGCAAGGCAAACGCCACGTTTTCAAAAGCGGTCATGTTTGGCAAAAGTTTTAAGTCTTGAAACACGACGCCGATTTGACGCCGCAACTCCGGAACTTCTCCTCCGCGAATACGAGAAATATCCCAACCGCCGATTTCCACTTGGCCTTTAGTCGGCCGCTCCTCGGCAATCAAAAGTTTAATGACCGTACTTTTACCCGTACCGCTTTGTCCCACAATCGAAACAAATTCTCCCGGCCGCACTGAAAAACTTACATCTTTAAGCGCCATGGAATTTCCGGGATAAATTTTACTTACGTTATGCAACGTTATCATATTATCTCCTCCACTTTTACTTTTATGAGTCCGGCTCTGGGACTGGCTAAATGCTCAAACGCCGCCCGGTCAAGATCAATAACTCTATCCGGGTGTATCGCGCGATCCGGTCCAAAATCATTAACGCGAACTACAACTGTTTTGCCATTTGCCGTATTCGTTACTTTTAACCGCGCGCCTTTGGGATAATCCGGAGACGCGGCACAATGGCAGTGCTTAAAATTATACCAGCTGGCGATTCCAGTTTCAAGTAGCTTATCATCCGCAAACACGGCTAAATAGGTTGTGCCTGTGGAAACCTTGACGCGTACAACATTTCGCTCTGCCATGCTTTGCGACGGAATTTCACGCCAAACATCATCATCACCCCAGACCCAAATGCTCTTTTTTCCCAATTCTTCCTCCGGATATCGAATTTCCAGAGGAAAAATGGAATTCCCCAGCGCGCCATTTATTGTTACCCGATATATGGGCGTAACGCGATGTGTGCCTTCACCTCTAACATGATGCTCGGAAGCATAAGTCATAAGTTCAACTTCAGCACCATCTTTCACACTTCCTGGCGCAAATGCAATCCGCACGCGCTCACCGATATTTGACAGCGTAATACCCTTTTGAATCGTCGGAGCGTCAATCTTCCACGCGTGCCTCTCCACTCCGGTGGCAATCACCTGCGCCCGCGCCAAATGAGGAGTCAGGAATAATGAACAAAGAATTATGAGTACAAAAATACCGCCAGCAAATTTCCACCCCGGATTCATAATTCGTGATTCATAATTCATATTTCTCAAGCCACCTCGCGGATTCGAACCGCGGACCTCCACTTTACGAAAGTGTTGCTCTACCGGCTGAGCTAAGGTGGCAGGTGCACACACTATACCGCGCTCACGGATGTCGTGTCAATCATCTTCCACTTCTTAAGCTTAATTTCAATTCTCACTTCCTAACTCTCCGCCACCCAGGGGGTTATATCCACGGCGTACTTCTTCGCCGTCCAAAAAAGTGTCATCATCCGAATCGGGATTAGCCGGATCGGTGCCATAAAAAATTTCCAGCGCGTCGCTTAAACCATCATGATCAAAATCAGATACAAACGCGGCAGTGCTGTCTCCACCTTGGGTAAGTGGCGTCAAATTTTTTGGCTTGCCGTTGCGCGCCTGAAGCAGTTCATGTAACTGCGCCAAAACTTCCTCTAAACTTCGCGGCGGCCCGGCCTCATTAGTCAATGGATCGTTATAGGTCAACCTGGCTTGCAGCTTGCCAAACTGCAATCGAGCCGGCAAAAAAGTTTCCGCATCCAGCCAGATTACTCCGGAATTGGGAACCAACGCGGAAAATTCCGGTGGAAATACCGGCGCTACCGCAAACTCATATTGTTCTTTACGTTCACGGAATAATTCGCGGAAAGTAGTTAACCGCTTTTTAAACTGGAGGGTAGCCAGTAAATCCTTACCTTGACCAAGATCAATCCACTGGTTATTAATAATTTTTATGGATGGAAATGAGACCCGCGCCAAATTCCCTTTTTCCCGGCTGCGCACAAAATCCAGCTTCAAATTAGACTGCGCGGTAGGATCAACGGCTTGCATCCACCAAACTTCCTCGCTTTGTAACGCGTTCATCATTTGAAATTCCGCGCGGCGCGGCGGCAAATAAAAAAAAGAAACCGCGGCGAAAGTCCCGGCCAATCCAAGGAAAGCAAGTAGATTTCCAAACTTCATAAGCGCACTATACTAACGGCGCGCGAACTTCTTCCCATTCTCCGGTGGTTTCGTTCAACTTGAACGCCGACATTTTGCGCACCATTTCGTCTTTACTGTATACATATTCAACATTGGAAGCCGCGCCACCATGCTTTGAATAAGTGGTTTTTTTATCTAAAACCGCGGGGCGAATCGTGTACTCAAGTCGCATTATACCTTGCGAACTTTCTCCGCCCGAGGCGGATCCGCCTTTGGCGGAAAATTCTATAAACTCAAGCGTGGCATTGGGAATATCCTCTAAATCGTCCTTGCCTTCTGCAAGCACAGTAAATTTTTCTTTAACCATGGCTTTAGTGTCTTTCCATTTGTCTTCATGCATATTAGAACGTCTTACCTCTTTCCTTTCCTCTTTTCATGTATTCATCGCCAATCGTACCTTCGTCATAAAGTCGTTTCACGGCCATCTCCATAGTAATCATACCTTCCTTAAGGCAGGTCTGAATTACTGACGAGATTTGAGCCACTTTATTTTCGCGAATCAGATTGGAAACCGCGGGATTTACAAGCAAGATTTCACGCGCCGCAACCAGGCCGCCATTTAAGGTTGGGATAAGCTGTTGGGAAATTACCGCCCGGAGCGAGCCGGCAAGTTGCAATAAAACCTGCTTTTGCCGCGCGCCTTCAAACATATCAATAATACGCTCAACCGTGGAAGCCGCGGTTTGAGTATGCAAAGTAGATAAAACCAGGTGTCCGGTTTCCGCCGCGGTAAGCGCGGCCTGTATGGTTTCATGGTCGCGCATCTCACCCAGTAAAATTACATTCGGATCTTGACGGAGTACATATTTCAAAGCGCTCGCAAACGAAGGCGTATCAACTCCAACCTCGCGCTGTTCAATAAAACTCTTCTTGTCCTCATACATAAACTCAATGGGGTCCTCAATCGTAATAATATGCGCGCCGCGTTCCGTATTCATAATCTCAATCATCGCGGCCAGCGTAGTTGATTTTCCGGACCCGGAAGGGCCGGTTACCAATACCAAACCACTGTTCAAATGAGTAATGTCGTAAAGCGTTTCGCTAAAACCGAGTTTTTTCGGTTCAGGGATCTGCTTGGGAATAAGGCGAGCGGAAATCCCCATCGCGCCTTCTTGAAAATGTAAATTAACGCGGAAACGCCAGTCATCAAAAGCATAAGCAATATCTAAATCGCGTTCCTTATCTAAGCGCGCCAATTGCTCACTACCCAAAAGTTCTTGAGCAATGGCGGAGACGACGTTTTTTGGCAGAGGATTTTTTTCAACAAAAGTTAGCTGTCCGGCAATACGCAGCGCCGGCGCGGATCCGGCTACCAGATGCACGTCCGAGGCGCCTTTCTCAATCGCGAGTTGAAAGTATTTATCGATTTTCATAATGCATTGTTGTAAATCAAGTAAAGCAGGTAAATCAGGCAAGGCAAGCAGCTTGATTTACTTGATTTACTTGTCTCGCTTAATTTACTTATTTTGGTCGGGGTGGAGGGATTCGCACCCTCGATCTCTGCGTCCCGAACGCAGCGCCTTAGACTACTGGGCCACACCCCGTTAGAATTTAAATGCAAGCGCGCGCCTGCCCCGCACCGAGCTTCGCTCTGGTGCGGGGTACTACCGGTATACTACACCCCGACTTGGATTCTCATTCTACCGCATAATCTTAAACTTGACAAACTGCAGGATATACTTTATTATTCTACTGCTTTCGGGAAATTCCGTAGCACAACCGCAGATGCCTGAAAAAGGCAACAAGGAGAAACTGCCATGGCGGACGTTCAGCAGGAAGTCAAGCAGCCTCGCTTCGAAGTTCGGGACATCGGCCCGGGCTTCAGCTCCACCCACACCTGGGACGAGGACGGCAACCACGCGGCCGACGACACCATCTGCAACGACGCGCGCACCTTCGATTCCGCCGACCCCGCCGCCGACAGGACCGTCAATGTCACCCGCGGCCGGCTCATCGTGATCTGCCTGGGCGGCGGAACGGTGAGCGACGAGAAGCCCTCGTACGACCTCACGGATGTGAACGATCCGGTGGTGCTCCACAAGGGCAACCGCTACCGCTTCGTCGCGGTCGGGCTGACCCAGTTCTACTGCGAGTACGGCCTCAAGGAAGAGGCCGAGGAGGAGCCCAGGGCCGAGGTGGTGACCCCGCAGTGGAGCGGATCCACCGGCGACCTGGCCGGCAGCGCCGCCCGGGCCGAAGACGCGCCGCGCACCGTCCCGGAAACGCCGGCCGCGCCCGCGCGCGGCGGACTGGGCCTGCCCGGAAGCGATGACAGCGCCGACGAGCCCGGCAGCGGCGCGATCACCCCGGGAGAGGGTGGCACGCCGCTGTAGCCCGCAGCACGCTCTTCAAGGGCGCGCGGCCAGACTCACCTCTGGACGCGCGCCCGCTTTTTAATTTTCCGCGAGTTTTCTAGTGCAGCATGCCCAAAGCTAAGCTTTGGTTGGAAAAAGCTTAGCTTTATATAACTCTTCCAACTGCTCCACAATTTTATCCCACTCAAAATTACGCTTAATAAATCCCAAACCTATTTTACCTCGCTCGGCAACAATCTCCGGATGGTTTATCAAAGTCGCGAGTTTATCAGCCATATTCTCAACATTGCCGACTTCAAACGGAATACCGGAATGATCCATAACCTCCAGATTTTCCGGAATATCGGAAAGCAAAACGCATTTTCCAAAACTCATGGCCTCCAAAATGGTCAGCGACAATCCTTCGTATTGAGAAGGATGCGCGTATAAATAAGCATGGGCGTAAAGCTGCTCGAGCGCGTCCCCGCTTTGATAACCGGCAAAAACAATGCGATGATCTTCACCGGCTAATTCTCGCAAATACTCATCATAATCTTTAGTATATGATGGCGCACCCACAATCACGAGTTTCATCTCACACTTAATTGAATCCGGAACACTTTTAAACGCCTCGATCAAGGAATGAATCCCCTTGTGCCGCACCAATCTTGCCACAGTCACAATGTACTTACCTTTTTGCAAACCCCAGCGTTTTAATTCTTCCGCCTTCTGGGCTTTTTTAATCTCTACGCCATTGGGTATATATTGTACATCTTTCCCAAAGCGCAATCTGCAATACTCCTTGATGGTTTGTGAAACCGCAATGGTTGTATGCGGAAAATGCGTCGCGGTCCACTCGGCTATGCGCAAAATCAGTCGCGAAAAAAATCCCCATTTGGAATGAAAACGATCAATAGAATGAAAAGTTACTACTATTTTCGCGCGGGTAAAAAGCCGCGGAATCCAGGCTAAAAGTGACGGGCCAATACCGTGAAAATGAATGATGTCGTATTTAGAAAATAGAGAGTAGTAAGTAGAAAATAGTGTAGACGAAATTGTACCCAGATGCTTGGTTGGAATTTCTGGAACACGCACTAAATGCACTCCTTGCCAAATATCATCTTTCGTTGCCACATATCTGCGACGCACAAAAACCGTAACGTCATGGCCATGTTTAGCCAAACGCGTGGCCACTTCCTCCACATGCCTTTCCACTCCTCCATCCCTGTAAAACGGTATGGCTTTTTGACCGATAAATGCAATTCGCATATTTATTTAGCGAACTCCTCCCGTGCCACCTCCCAAAGCTGCGGATAGCCATTAATTTTTAACCACCACCACCATTCTGCGCCCCAGGCGTAGATTTCGTCAATACCGGTGCGCCGCGCGTAGTTAATTGCCGCGCGCATTTTTTCCGGACTAATCCGTTCCAACTGTTCCTCAATTGGCGCGTTTAAAATCCCTTCCCGCGTCCAGGCTTCAAGTTGAAGTTCGGAAATTTGAAACTCCTTTACCCATGGTTTAAGCAGTCGCGCTTTGTGCGCGTAAAACGACGGAGGCAACGGATAGGTGGTAAATTTTTTAAGCGGCGCGTTCCACACCTCGCGATATAAACTCGTTCCCACAATATCGGCCGCCAGCGCGGACTTTATGCCAGTGGAAAGCTCTCCGGATTCGGTCATCAGTATTGGGCGGGTCGGATCAAGCGCGCGCACAAACTCAACTTCACGGCGCACGAATGAATTTTTAATCGGCGGACAATCGCCAAACCAGCCGATAAATCCCTCATTTTCAACTTGCCAAACTTTTATACTCTTTCTGCTCTTAAAATGCTCAATAACTTCGCGCATCATATTGAGCTGTGCCTCTTCAAACTTTTCGCGCTGCGGTCCGACACGAATATCAAACATCCTGGCAAAAAGCGTACTGCGCTCCGGAAGCCAAACCCGCGCGAACTCCGGCGCGCGACATTCTGGCCAACGCGGAAGTTTAAATCCAACCGCCGGCACTATCTCAACGCCCCGTTTTTCCGCTTCATCAAACATCCAGTCATAATCCGTAAAATCAAATCTCCCCGGCTCCGGCTCAATCTCATCCCAATTTATTCCAATACGCACGGACTTCACGCCCAGATCATCTAAAATCGCCAAATAGGTTTGCCTCCAATCCAAACCCAGATACTGCGCGTAAGACTTTGTAAAAGTCGTACCCCAAACAACATGTTCCGCTGGCGCAATTTTCACGGGAATAAATAAATAAGCCGCTATAACAAGGACCACGGCTACAACAACAAGGACAACGCGCTTTATCCAGCACCAAAACATAAATTAACTGCTTCCATTTTTCTGCAATTCAACTTCAATCTCTTCGGCTTTCTCAAGCACAAGGTTTGCATAGGAATTACAAATTGAGCGCGCGCAATTCGGACTTCCGCCAATATAAGCTCGCGCCGCGGCGACTTCACCCGCGCGGGTCTGTTTCGCCGCGCCTTGCCGCGAAAGTTTTACCGCCGCGGCGGTAAAGGCGTCTTCAATATTCCAGGGATTTGGAGGATTGTGTCCGGTAAGTCTGGCCACTTCCGCCTCATGAGCCAACCAAGTATTCGGTAAAAACTGCGCCGGCCCCATTGCTCCTCCCCAACCATAACTGGGCTTTCTGGAAACCTTTGTGGTATTCGGATCAAGTCCAAGTTTAGAAGTAATCGCAAAAAACGCGTCGTGATCGCGCGGATGCATATCTTTTTCCCAATATCCGCTGCCAACATTCAGTCCCAACCGCGACTCAACTTCTAAAACCGCGATTAGAAACGCGGTGC
>CAZBUQ010000035.1:0-7836 GCA_964495135.1 uncultured Gammaproteobacteria bacterium | reverse complement strand
CGTGGTACTTGCTAGATCGCTCGCAGAACTTGGGATTTATCCGGCCGTAGATCCGTTGGACTCAACCTCAACTATGCTGGATCCGCAAATTGTGGGTAAAGAACATTATGACGTGGCGCGCGGAGTTCAACAAGTTTTGCAAAGATATAAAGATCTGCAAGACATTATCGCGATTCTGGGAATGGAAGAGCTTTCGGAAGATGATAAGCGTACGGTTTCTCGCGCCCGCAAAATTCAGAAATTTTTGTCCCAGCCATTTTTCGTCGCCGAGGCGTTTACCGGTCAAGCTGGAAAATATGTCGCGCTCAAAGATACTGTAAAAAGTTTCAAGTTAATTTTAGAAGGCGCTTATGATGAAGTTCCGGAGCAGAATTTTTACATGAAGGGGGGGATAGAAGAAGTAAAATAAATGCGAATGTATGCAAATGTCATTCGAATGCATTCGAATATTAATTTGCATCAATTAGCATATGATCACATTTGAAATCGCCACTCCCGAGCGCGTTGTCTACAAAGAAACGGTGGACAGCTTGACGTTGCCAACTAAAGACGGAGAGATTACGGTTTTGCCTAATCATATTCCGTTGGTTTCGGTTTTGGTGCCCGGGGCGATAACGGTACGCAAAGGGAGTGATGAACAATATTTGGCGGTCTCCGGGGGTTTTATTGAGGTGCAACCCGCCCAAATTTCTCCTTCGGAGAAATTTCAGTCGGGCAAGCCAAATACTCGTGTTGTGGTGCTTGCTGATACAGCGGAGCGGGCGGAAGAGTTGACAGTAGCCGCGATTGAAAAAGCGCGGGCCGATGCTGAACAGGCCCTTAAAGAAAAACGCAGCATGGACGACGAGACATTTGCGGCCGCAGCTGCGGCGCTGGAGCGCGAGCTTGCGCGGCTTAAGGTTGTGCGCAAACGCCGACACTAAACTATTTTTCGCGCTGGTGCATTGGGTGTTCATGACCGGCGCGTAAGCGAGCCGCGAGGTTTGCCAGATGAGCCTTGCGACGGGCAAGAAATTTTGGTCGGCTCAACTTGAGATTTAAAATCAGTTGCGCGACATGCGCACCGCCCAAGAAATGCGGCATGATTACATAGCTGGCGCCCCGCGCGTAGAGCGCGCGCGCGTCATCAATTTGATGCGCCGTCATTAGGATAATTGCTCGCGGGTTTTTAAGCTGTAGCTCATTAAGTAAAACCGCGTTAGTGGCGAGCGCCGGAATTGTGGAAATGCAGATTTTCGCGTTACGCAAACTTAGAGTATTTAAAAATTCCGGATCAGTTATATCGCCATATACGCAGGGAATTCCATCTTTTGTAAGCGCGTAAATTACATCCGGATTATAATCCACGACTAAGGTATTGATTTTAGTTTTTTGCAAGGCCGCCAGTATATCAAATCCAATTCGATTATATCCAAAAAGAATAGCTTCAAAATTCAAACCGGCCGGCGTTTCATCTCGATCTATTTTTTTGCCTTTGCGCTCAAAAATACTCAACAACGGCGCGAGGCGCGGGAAAATTTTATCCTCATAAATTATCAGATAGGACGATCCGGCAATGGTTATAAGGCCAACTAAGGTTATGAAAGAAAGTATCGCGGAGTCAAGCTGGCCATTTGCGACTCCAACCCCGACTAAGATTATTGAAAACTCGCTAATTTGGGCGACCGTAAGTCCGGCGCGAAAAGTATTGCGCTTGGTATAGCCGAGCGGGCCCATCAGCGCGACAACGATAATTGGCTTACCAATCAGCACGAATAGCGAGAAACTCAGCGCGGGAATAAGATAGGTATACACATCCGCGAAAACCATCTGGCTTCCCAACAAAACAAAGAAAAGCACAATAAAGAAATCGCGCAATGACTGCATCCGCGCGGAAATTTCATAACGGTAGGGTGATAGCGACAGCGCGACCCCCGCGGTAAGCGCCCCAATTTCAATAGAAAAATTTAACGCGTGGAAAAGAGAAGCAATTGCCAGCGACCATCCTAGCGCGAAAAGAAAAAGGAATTCTGAAGATCGCGCGACTCGGGTGATAATCGGCGGTAGCAGATAAATACTAAAGAGAATAAGGGTCGCGATAAGAATTAACCCGAGCGTGAGCGTCGCGGTCAGCGGCAAATCCCGCGGCGATTGAACGGCGGCGGCGGAAACCGCCATCAAAATAAACATCGCGACCAAATCTTGCACAATTAGAAAACCCACCGCGATTTTCCCATAGAGTTTTTCAAGATCACCTTTATCGGAAAGCAATTTCATGATTATAATCGTGCTTGAAAAAGTCAGCGCGACCGCGATATAAAGGGAAGTCAGCGGAACAAAACCAAGCGCGCGTCCAATTAAATAACCAATTGCCGAGGTAAATACGATTTGTCCAATACCGGTCAGTAGGGAAACCTTGCCGACAGATTTTATAACTCGGGGATTAAGTTCAAGGCCGACAACAAAAAGCAAAAACGCGACTCCCAACTTTGAAAAAATCGCAATTGTCTCGGTCGAGCGCGCGACATCAAGAAAATAAGGCCCTAAAATAACCCCGGTCAGGATATAGCCGATAATCAGCGGCTGGCGCAAAAAGCGCATCAGACCAACAATCGCCACCGCGACAATGGTAATAATGCCCAATTCAACAAAATAAGTTTCCCCCATAGTTTTCCATTATAGCAAATATATTGCCGGCAGTGTAGATGTTAATCAAATCCGTCCAATCCATCTCCCAAGCCCCAATCGGGCTTGAGTTTTTGTGTATGAGGTGGTAGAGGGAGGGGATATGCCCGGAACACAAAATAAGGCTCGGTCTGCGATTCTGCGGAATTGCAGAATGCATAAAGTGGGGTTGGCGTGGAGGACGGGCGGATAATATGGTATACTGAAAAACTATGCATAATTGGATAAACACTTTTAAATTGCTTGGCAATCGAAATCGTTTGCGCATTTTGAAGCTGCTAAGTCAGCAGGGTGAATTGCCGGTTAAAGTCATAAGCGACAAGCTCGACCTTACGGTAAAACTCGCCTCTCAACATCTGGTGCTACTCGCGCACGCCAATTTCGTACAAGGGATTGGCAAAATCGGGAGCGTTTATTATTCGTTCCACCCCGCGCTTCCCTCCGCGGTAAAACGGATTATTGAAAAAGATGTAAAGAAAATATAACCTCTCCCCCACAACCTATTCTGCGATTCCGCAGAATCGCAGAATAGGCAAGTAGAAATCGTATGCGGAAACCATTATTTGCAAGTAAAAAGTCAAGATCATACGTGAAAGTCATGAAACTTCAAGCCCAACATATTATCTTTTACTCGGCGCGGTGAGTTATGCCGAAACAAAAAAATCACGCGTTTGGTTTCCGGTTGATGATGTTTATGCTGCGTCCTTTTGCCGGAATACTGCGGTATGGGGCGCTTAAGCTGATGAAGCGGATACGGAGGTCGGATGATAAACGACCGATTATCGCAACCGCAGAGCATTTTTCGGGAGCACGCGAGTTTTAAAACGCTACCGCAGGAGGAGCAGGATCGTATTTTTAACGAACTGCAGGTTGCCGGAATATATTCGGCGATAGTACATCTCAATACGGTAAAATCCACGGTGCGACCGGACGATTATCATTTTTGGCAAGCGGTTGAGGAGCGTTTACCTCGGCAATTTCAAAAGATACTGATGGGATATGGAGTGGACGGGTTAAACGCGAAATTAATGCGAAAACTCATTGATCTGCGGGGTATCGAGTACGCGGAATTGCAACCGCACATTCTGGATGCCAACAATGAGGCGGGCAAGGAATTTAAAACGCTGTCATCAGAGATGAAACGGATTGCCTGCGCAATGCAGGCCATCGCCATAGGAACCGCCGATCATATCCGACGCGGCAAGATGAAGGAAGGGGATCCGCTTATTCGCAATCTCACCACCTGGCTTATATTTCTTCAGGGGAAATTCGGGAGATTTGTCCGACATCTTTAAGCGTGATGTGCGTGTGTTTACAATCTCGGATATTTACGCTATGATGAGGCTGAATTATGCTTTCACCTGTAGAAGAAATTAAGGCCCGGCTGGATATTGTGGATTTTCTTGGCACCTATGCGCAGCTAAAGCGTGCCGGTGCCAATTTTAAGGCCAATTGTCCGTTCCACAACGAGAAAACCCCCTCTTTCATGGTTTCGCGCGCCAAGCAGCTTTGGTATTGTTTTGGCGCATGCAATGAGGGCGGCGACATTTTCAAATTCGTAATGAAAATTGAAGGATTGGAATTTCCGGAGGCGCTGAAAATTTTAGCGGACAAAGCCGGCGTGGAGTTGCCGAAATACGACAAGCAATTTGAGAGTCGAAAAAATACCTTGCGCGCGATTTTGCAAGACGCCGCGAATTTTTACGCGGAAATGCTGCGCAGTCCGCACAACGCGCCGGCACATGACTATTTAATTAAGCGCGGTTTGACGCCGGAGGTGATTGCGAGTTTTGGGTTGGGATACGCGCCGGATTCTTGGGAAGAAGTTATCAAGGCCTTGCATCCGAAATATACCGCCGAGGATATTTTTGCCGCTGGACTGGCAATTAAGAAAGAGCGCGGCGGCAGTGGCGCGCAGTCTGCTGCCAGTCAGTATTATGATCGTTTTCGCCACCGCATCATGTTTCCAATTCGGGACATTCACGGCAGTACAGTCGGATTCACCAGTCGACTCCTAGATGAAACGCGGCAAGAGGGGAAATATGTTAATACTCCGGAAACGCTGGTTTACAATAAGGGCAGATTGCTTTATGGTTTGGATTTAGCCAAAGATGCAATTCGCAAGCGTGATTATGCAGTATTGGTCGAAGGTAATATGGATGTTATTGCTTGTCACCAATTCGGCATGGCCAATGTGGTTGCTTCCTCCGGAACCGCGCTAACGGCGGATCAGGTACGGTTACTTACGCGGTATACGCCGAACATAAAAATGGCGTTCGACGCCGATCCGGCCGGTGAGCATGCTGCAAAACGCGGCATAGATCTGGCGCTTGCCGGCGGAATGCACATTAAAGTAATTAGCATACCAAAAACTTGCGGGAAAGATCCGGATGAATGCATTAGGCGCGACCTAAAAGCATGGGAAGCAGCCGTGCGCTCCGCCAATGAAATTTTGGAATTTTACATCGGTAGCGCGCGCGCGAAGTACGATTTGAATACCGCGCGCGGGCAAAGCCAGTTTGCAAATGAGATACTGGCTGAAATTGGAAAGATTCCTGATCTTGTCGAACAGGATTTTTGGATAAAGCGATTAGCAAGTGATACAGGAGTGGACGAAAAAGTTTTACGCGGACAGCTTGCGAAGCGAAGTCGGGGCGTGGCGGCCGCCTCTGGGGTGGATTTGGGGCCAACCGCAGCTCGACGAGTGGCAACGCGTCACGAGTTGCTTACTGAGCGCCTACTCGCGCTATTTCTTTTTGAGGTCAAATGCGGTCGGGAAATTATTGCCAATGTTGTTCCGGAGATGTTGCATGGCGAGCCACAGCGTGTACTTTACAGTGAGTTGACTCAATGCTATAATGCATTTAATTCCATATCCGGGGCTGCAACCGCACCCCCGAACTTTCGCCAGTTTTGGCGCAATTGGTCGCAAAATCGCGACCCAAAAATTTTATCCACAGGCGACCCGGATACTAGAGCCGAGCTACAGTACCGGGCAGGCATCCTAGAGTTATATGGTGATCGCGAGTTTGAGGGATGGAGTCTACGGGCGCTGGAAAGAGAGGCCGGTCTTTTAGTTTCGGAAATTCGGCGCGAATACACGCGCTTCCAGCGCGATGAGCTTGCGCAAAAAATGCGTGCGGCAGAAAGGGCCGGTGATCGCGTGCAGGTTGAAGTGCTGGCGCGTGAGTTTAAGCAGCTTGGTGATTAGTCATCACCGCTAAGTTAGCGTCAGATTGTAATTGTTTGGTTTTTTATTTTCATGAAAAAATTAAAGCGAGCATCAACTAAGATTTCAAGTCGGCGTGGCTTAGCCGGACGTAAAAGCACAGCGGCCGCGCTGAAACGTAAAAGCTCAAAGATTTTGCCCCCAAGCCAAGAAGCGATTGACGCCTTACTATACAAGGCGCGGATACGGGCATGTGTAACCGCAACGGAGTTGCTTTATGCCTTTCCCGAGTTGGAGGAATACCTTGACACTTTCCTGGAATTTTTGGATACACTTGATCAACAGGGTATTGCCGTAGTGGAAACGCGTGAGAATTTGCTTGGTAATCGCGCGCAGTATACGGATTTACTTGGCAAATTGAAAAAAGAGTCCACAAAGAAATCAGTTATCCCGGATCTTGGCGAGTTTTCCTCGGATTCGGTGCAAATGTATCTGCGCGAAATCGGTAAAATACCTTTGCTTACCGCGGAGGAGGAACTTTCACTTGCCAAACGTAAGGAAAAAAATGAAAAAGACGCGGAGCAAAAATTAATTGAGGCCAATTTGCGTTTGGTCGTTTCGATTGCCAAAAAATTCGTCGGAAAAAGTTTATCACTTTTGGATTTGATCCAAGAGGGTAACGTGGGATTATTCCGCGCGGTTAAAAAGTTTGAATTCCGCAAAGGTTATAAATTTTCAACGTACGCGACTTGGTGGATACGGCAAGCAATTACTCGAGCGCTTGCTGATCAATCGCGAACTATTCGTATTCCGGTGCACATGGTCGAAACCATCAACCGTTTTCAGACCATCGAGCGTCAGCTAATCCAAGATCTTGGACGTGAGCCGATGCCCGAGGAAATCGCCGCGGAAATGGGTGAGTCAGTCGAAAAGATTAACTACATCATAAAAATTTCGCAGGACACTATTTCACTGGAGACCTCGGTTGGAGAGGATGAAGAGGATTCGACTCTGCTGGATTTTATAGAAGATGTGCGTACCGTTGCACCGGACCGAGCGGCGGCGCAGCAGCTTTTGCGGGATTATGTGAAAGCGGCGATACATGATTTAAGTCCGCGCGAGCAGAAAATTTTGGAGATGCGTTTTGGCTTAACTGATGGCGTTACCCATACTTTGGAGGAGGTTGGCCGCGAGTTTGATGTTACGCGCGAACGTATTCGGCAAATTGAGGCAAAGGCGCTTGACAAAATTCGCGGCCACGCTATGCTTGAAAAGATAAAGGATTATTGATACAGTTTGCAGTCGTAGTCGAGTGTCGCGTTCCGAGGTAGCTCAACGGTAGAGCAGCTCCCTGTTAAGGAGTTGGTTGTGGGTTCGAATCCCACCCTCGGAGCTTGGCACTCGACTGTAACCTTTTAAGGGTTTTCACACTAATCGCGCCTATTTTTATGCCCGTGATAAAAGCTGTCAAGCGCGAGCGCGAACTCCGTCTCCGCATGGCCGTGCATAACCGCAGCGTAAAGGCGCGTCCGGCGCGCGGAATCTCGCGCAAAATAAAGCCTCGGGTGGCGGTAAAAATGAGGCGCGGTTAGGATGTAACAATCCCGTAAGAGATATGCCGTGTCTTCGTCTTGCGTTTTATGCAAACACTGCCTAATTCACCTGAAAAAGCCCCGGTGACTTATTCGGATTTATGTAATCCTCGGTTTTTTTCGCAGCTATATGACGCCCACGCGAAAAAAATCTATCGTTATGCGGTACTGCGTTTGAGTTCCGTAGAAGACGCGGAAGATATATTGGCTACGACTTTTTTAAAACTTTGGGAATACGCGCGACGGAAGAGTGCGGAAAATGGAAGCAATGCCGCAACTGATGTAGTATCCAACATTAGCGCGCTTATTTATCGTATTGCCCGCAATTTGATTGTCGATCGCTATCGCGGACGACGGAGCGCAGTCTCTCTTGAATATCTAGGTGAAAATGGTTTTGAAATACCAACCTCC
>CAZBUQ010000034.1:6652-7852 GCA_964495135.1 uncultured Gammaproteobacteria bacterium | reverse complement strand
ATCTGATTTTTGATTATCGCGAACTGGCCAAGCTCAAATCAACTTATACTGACGCCCTGCCAGCACTGGTTAAAAAAGATGGTCGGATTCATACCAGTTTTAATCAGACCGTAACCGCGACTGGCCGGCTTTCCTCCAGCGAGCCGAATTTGCAAAACATTCCGATTCGCACAGAAAATGGGCGCTTAATTCGAAAGGCCTTTATTGCCGAAAAAGGTTTTGTACTTTTATCCGCGGATTATTCGCAAATTGAACTGCGCGTGGCGGCCTCGCTTTCCGGGGATGAAGAAATGATTAAAGCTTTTCAAAGCGGGCATGATTTTCACAGCGAAACTGCGGCGCGGGTTTTTGAAGTAAAGCCAGAAAAAGTTGATCATGAAATGCGCCGTCGCGCCAAAGCGATTAATTTTGGAATTATTTATGGTATGGGCGCCACTGCTTTAGCGCAGGCCATGGGTACGCCTAGAAGCGATGCGGAACAATTTATTGAACGCTATTTTGAAATATACAATGCGCTTTACGCGTTTTTAGAAGGACAAAAACAACATGCCCGCGATCATGGCTATGTGGCCACGCTTTTTGGTCGCCGCCGTTATTTACCGGAGATAAATTCTGGAGTCCAACAAGTTCGTGCCGCGGCCGAACGCATGGCAACGAATATGCCGGTACAAGGTTCAGCGGCGGATTTGATGAAACTCGCCATGATACGACTACACCAGACATTGTCTAATAACCTAATAACTCAATCACCTAATAACTCCATCCGTATGCTCCTCCAAGTCCATGATGAATTAGTATTTGAAGTAGAGAAAGATCTGGTGGACAAAGTCGCACCGAAAATCAAAGAGATTATGGAGAGCGTTTACAAACTCAAAGTGCCGATTGTGGTAGATTTAAAACAAGGCGACAATTGGGGAGAGCTGGAGAGTATAGTATAATGTATGATATTATGACCGCGTTTGAATGGGCAAAAGCAAATGAGGCAACCGAACCGCCGGCAGAATTTTATTGTAAAACAAGCGACGTGTGGCAGGGAAGGCTCTCAAAGACAGATGCCGAGCTTGTAAGGCGCGGTTTTAATGTGGAGGTGGCGAGACTTTTTACCGCGGCAATCGGAGAAGTTGGAGATAATTGTTTTGCACATAATAGTCCAGGGTGGGTCGATATACCAGGGTGTTGGTTTGAACAAGTCAATGACAA
>CAZBUQ010000034.1:0-6642 GCA_964495135.1 uncultured Gammaproteobacteria bacterium | reverse complement strand
AAATTCCATACATTATATTATTGCTGATCGCGGAAGAGGGATATTTATGTCCCTTAGAACGGTTAAGCCATCTTTGCAATCTTACAAGGAAGCGCTTCTTACGGCACTCACAGAGCGCATAACGGGGAGAGCGCCGGAAAATCGTGGAAACGGATTGAAATTTGTAATGAGCGTACTGGCGCAACTAAAACATGGGTCATTTTCATTGCAAAGCGGAAGCGCAAAATTTGATTGTATCATGCCACTTGACACAGAGAAGATCGCAGAGTATATTACAGATGTTTCGGAAGAAATCAGGGGTACTTATTGTGAAATCAAAGTAACATTTTGATATGCGAATTGATGTAAGTAAATTTGGGACCACTCTTCTTTCTCGCCCAAAAGGACGCGAGGACGCCTTAGCATTGAAAGCAAATGTGTTGCATGAATTAAAAAGTGACGAAGACGTCGAACTTGATTATAGCAAAGTGTCAGTTCTTACCCCTTCCTGGGCCAGTGAATTCATCGGATTTTTAAAGGAGCAGTATGGGGACAGGGTTAAAAATCTTCCCTCCGACAATCCAACGGTGCAATTGACGCTCAAGACAATTGGTGAAAAAGTTCCCGTGTAATAGACGACAAAAGTTAAAACAAAAAATCCCTTCCGCAAGGTTGGGATTTTTTGTCGTGTATTGAAAAGATACTAACAGTCCCTAATAGTTCCACTGCGCAAGGGAGATTGCTATGACTCCCGGCATTGGCCTTTGGTGCTTGGGATTGGCGGTAATAAGCGGAATACCGCGTTCAAACGCAATAGCGCAATAGATGGCATCGTAAAAAGTGATGTTTTGTCGCTGGGCGATATCTGCCGCGCGCGAGGCAAGCGTTACGTCGGTATCTACTCGTTCAATAGGAAGTATAAACCAGTGTTCAATGGTCTGCCGTAACAATTCCCCGGTTATATTTTTACCCTTCAGCAGCGCGTTGATAATTTCATGTGTTGCGAAATCACTGGTGCAAAGATTAAGCGTACCGGCAACACCGCGATCCATAAGGCCAAGCGCTTTATCCGCATCTTGCTCACGTTCCTGATTCAGCATCTTTACCAAGACCGAGGCGTCAAGTACATATTGCTCCCCCATAGCGATAGTTAATGACGCTCCCGATCCCGGATGACAAATTCTGAAAGAGATATATCCTGTCGGCCCGCACGGGAGACTTTTTTAAAAGTTTTCCTTATTTCATTCCATTGTGCTTGCGCAACGCGCTGTTTGGTATGTAGCAGTTGATAATGCCGCAGCGCTTCGCGGATAAGTTCGCTGGTTGTGCGCCCCTCGCTACGACTTATTTCTTTAAGCGAGGCCGCCATGGATTTAGGCAGGGAAATCGTCGTGGTAAATACGGTTTTAGGCATATTTTTTGGTTGTTAATTGTTAACAATTATATTGTATCGTACTTTATTATTTTTGTCAAGCATATTTGCTTCAAATAAAAAAAGAAGCCGGGAGCGAAACGCACCCGGCGCACGGAAGAAGGTTGGCGTATGAAGCGCTAGCGAGACCACCTTTTTGAGAGTGTCGGTAGGGCCGAGTTTCCGAGTGCCCTAGGGCTAAGGACAAAACTTCTGCTCAAGGTTCTAAGTCCCAAGTGCTTAACTTGCGAGGAGCGCGGCCGGGCGCTGGTCGCCGAAGCTGTCGTCGAGCCGCTGGGAGTCCCAGTTCCACTGCCCGTCCTCCCAGTACAGGCAGCGGACGTACAGGTCGTGGTTCAGGCCGAGATAGAACGTGCCCCAGAAAAAGATGTACCGCGTGCGACCCCGCTCGTCCTGCTTCCACGACTCCGGGAGCAGGTTGGTGTTAGCGAGCAGGTAATCGAGCACGCAGGCGTTCATCACCGGCTTGCCCTCGAGCCGCTTGAGCAGCTCGTTGCCCTCGATCGTGCTATAGGGGACCTGCTGACCCTCCTCGTCGAGGTAGAACACGACTTTGGCCGGGTCGAACTCGATCTGGCCACCCTTCCGGTGCTCCTTGATCCGAAAGCCCTGCGGGACGAAAGGCGCCGCGTCGCAGTCGATGATAACGTGCGTCGTCATGACAAACCTCCTTTGTGAAACCGCCGGCTTCCCTGATTACAAGGTATTTCCTTGCGTATCAGTTTGCCTTGGTTAAAAGCGGCATTTTGAGACAAATAACTTGGTTCCAAAGTGCTGATTTTAAACAATCAAATATAGCATACCTTTGCAAAAATGTCAAGTATTCTCGTCACTTTTGACGAGATTTTTGTTTATGTTGATAAAAAGCCCTTGACAAAAGGGAAATGGCATTATATAATGACGACAGAATATTCGTCACTTTTTGGAATATGGCGGTGCAAATTGAGCGTCTACTTCAGAAAATTGGCTTCTCGGCCAATGAGACCAAACTATATTTGGCCGCGTTGGAATTGGGAACAGCTTCGGCGCAGGAGATTGGGAAGCATGCTGGTTTGCCGCGCACCACGGCTTATTCAGTATTGGGATATTTGGTGGAGCGTGGGGTGGTCGCTAAAACCGCGATAAAAGGAAAAACCCGATTTGTGGCCGAGCCGCCGGAAAAATTACTCACCACTATTGCGGAGCTGCAAACCCAAATCAAAACTGCCTTGCCCCAACTTGAAGCGCGCTTTAATAAAAATACGGCCAAACCGCGGATTGTATTTTATGAAGGACCGGAGGCAGTGCAAAAAGTTTATGATGATACGCTAAAAGTTAAGCCCGAGGAAATTTTAGAATGGAATACGGATGCGTATTTTAAATTTGATCAACATAAGGTAGATCCACATTATATTGATAAGCGCGTAAAACTCGGCATTAAAGCCAAACGCATTGCTGGAAAAAGTTCAGGATGGGACACAAAACACAAACGCTATGACCGAGCCGAACTTTCCGAAACTCTAATTGTACCCAAAGATGTATTTTGGCCAGAGATTGAAGTGAATATTTATGGAAATAAAATTGCTTTTCTCAATTATGCTGAAAATATGTCAGTCATTATTGAGAGTCAAGCTATTGCGGAAGCCATGCGGCAAGCTTATCAATTATCCTGGCGTGGAGCGCAGTCTATCGCTATGGATTTAGAATAATTGTGATATACTTGAGTAGCCCCTTAACTACGCTCGGGGAATAAATTTCTTACTACTATGTCACAGAAGTTTACCATTAATGCTTATGCTTTGGGGCGGGGAATGGATTTGGCGCGGATTTTGAAAAAGTCACCCTATCCCATTGCGGAAAAGGAGCGCAATCTCATCGTGCTTCAGCCCGGTGGCGAGGCGTTTGTATTTGTTTACGCGTTTGGCGCAGTGGTGTGTTTTAATGTAGAGCAGCCAAAGAAAATGGCCATGCGTTTCAAGCGTTTTTTCCGTACCCCGTTTGAAAAGTTGTACGCGGATGAATACGCCGTAGTTGTGGGAGCGCAGACCCCGCTTAGCGGGGCAAGCAAAGATGAAGTTCTTTTTGATGAGGTGCGAATTAAGGAATTCTCGCTGGCCAAGCTCACCATTGTGGCAACGGTATTGGCTCAATCCGTGGCGATGGAACAATTTGAAGATATTGCCGAGCGGGCGTTAATAAAAATTGAAAACATTAATCGTGGAATTGAAAAAACTGCGCGCTTGCAGGTTGGTGCGCGCGAGCTCACGCGTACCTTGGCCACGACCGGTCTAATTACCCAGCGCATTCTTTCCAGTTTAGCGCTTTTAGATAAGCCGGATATTTTATGGGAAGAAGCTGAACTTGAAACTTTGTTTGCCCACATGCGCAAGATGTATGAACTGGAAGATCGTTTTAAAACTTTGCAATTTAAATTAGAGTCGGTGGAAGATGATACCGAAACGCTCCTGGGTATTTTGCAGGAGCGTCGTGCTGGCCGGTTAGAGGTGGTAATTATTATTCTGATTGCAGTCGAGATTGCGATTTATCTTTTTGATCTTTGGTATAGATAAGATGATTAACTGGTTGTCTGTTGTTTTAACCAGTTAATCACTTTACGGTTGCGCAGGAGCGCGCGTAAATATTCACGCGCGCCTTCCGAACGAATCTGTTCATGCTGTTCCGGCGCGTTTTTATAAAGTTCTAAAATACGCTCAACTTCAGCGTCAATTTCTTCTTCCGTAACAATCAGGTTTTCTCGCGCGGCAAGCGCGCGTACCGCCAGGGCTGTCTTGGCGCGTTTTAACGCCTGGGGGGCAAAATCAAGGCGCAATTGCGCATGGGTCTTACCGATTTTTTGCAGATAGTATTCCAATTTAATGTTCTGGCGCGCAAGATTGCTTTCTAGTTCAGAAAGCATCAGATAGGTTTACTCATTAAGCAAAAGCTCCGGGAGATCGCTAAACTTGGCGCCCTCCACCAGTTTTTCCAAAAGGGCAATTTCTTGTCGCTCTGCCTCTTTCATTTTGGTTTCATTTTCCAGATTTTCACGAACCAGCGCGCGCAGCTCTAAAACAGTCTTTTGCCCAACCATTTGAGCAAACGCGTCGTCAATCTCCGGCGGCTGCAGCTCAAAAACATCTTTCACCGTAACTTTGAAATCCACTTCGCGGTCAGCAAGATTTTTTTGATAGTGTTCTTTTGGAAATTTGAGTTTAAATTCTTTAGTCTCGCCCTTAACCATACCCTGCAATTTTTCTTTTAAGCCCGGAACATAGTATTCTTCATCTAAATATACGGCATGATCTTTGGTTTGTCCGCCATCAAGCGGCACTGAATCCAACGACATTTGCATATCTACCACTACTTTGTCGCCTTGCGCCCGCGCTGCCCGGTTGACCACTACTTCTTTAGTTTGCATTTTGCGCAAATCTTCCAAGACTTTTTCCACTTGCGCGTCGGTGATCATCACCGGTTTTTGTTCAACTTTAAGTTTATCCAGTGCGCCTAAAGTTACCTCCGGAATAAGCGCGACCGTGGCTTTGAAAATAAACGGATTGTCCGGCGCAAGTTTTATTACTTCGATTTCCGGCGACCCCACGGTTTGCAGGTTTTCTTTTTGCGTAACCTCGGCAAATGCTTTTGGGACCGCTAAAACAGCAGCTTCTTCCCAAATGCGTAGCGCGCCAAACCGCCGCACCAGCTCTTCTTGCGGCGCATGGCCTACTCTAAACCCGGGAATGGTCGTTTGGGCATTAAGTACAGCCGCCGCTTTTTTAAGGTATGGATCCATCTCCGCCGGAGTAAGTTCAATGCTAAACTGCGCCGTGCTTTTGGGAAGTTTTTGAAGCGTATGTTGCATGTAATTACAACAAAAAGCCAACGATTAGCAAGGCCACGATATTGATGATTTTAATCATGGGGTTCATGGCCGGACCGGCCGTGTCTTTATACGGATCGCCAACCGTGTCGCCGGTTACCGCGGCTTTGTGCGCGTCAGATCCTTTACCGCCATGATGTCCGGCTTCAATATATTTTTTAGCGTTGTCCCAAGCGGCGCCGCCGGTCGTCATGGAAAGAGCCACGAAAATGCCGGTAATTATACAACCGACCAAAAGCCCCCCGAGCGCTTTCGGACCCAGTACAAAACCTACGACAATAGGAGCAACTACCGGAATAAGCGCGGGTACGATCATGCGCGCGATAGCCGCGCGGGTAACAATGTCTACCGCGGTGCTGTAGTCAGGTTTGGCTTCCCCAGTCATAATTCCTTTAATCTCTTTGAATTGTCGGCGTACCTCGGCAACTACCGCTTGAGCGGCGCGTCCGACAGCTTCCATCGCGAGCGCGCCAAACCAATATGGCAAAAGTCCGCCGATAAACAATCCGACCAAAACAAATGGATCACCCAATTCAAAACGAATCCGTGAGCCAAGATTTTTAATTTCTTCAGTATAGGAAGCAAAAAGCACTAGCGCGGCAAGACCGGCAGAGGCAATCGCATATGCTTTGGTTACGGCTTTGGTGGTATTACCCACGGCATCCAAAGGATCAGTTACGGCGCGCACCTGCGCGGGCAACTCGGACATTTCAGCGATTCCCCCGGCATTATCAGTAATCGGTCCAAACGCGTCAATGGCCACCACAATGCCGGTCAGTGAAAGCATACTCATTGCCGCTACGGCGACCCCATAAAGCCCAACCAAATGATACGCGCCAAGCATGCCACCGGCAATAATTAAGACTGGCAAGACCGTGGCTTTCATGGAAATTGCCAAGCCCTGAATAATATTAGTGCCATGTCCGGTTTCCGAGGCGCGCGCGATACTTTGTACCGGCTTATGATTGGTACCGGTGAAGTAATCGGTAATCCAAATCATCAGCGCGGTAACTAAAAGTCCAATGAGCGCGCTTCCAAAAAGTTTAAGTGGGGAAACTCCGGGCGGCGCCAGGCGCGCCGAGACAAAGTAAAAAGCGACCGCGGCCAGCAGTCCGGTGGCGGTTAGGCCTTTATAAAGAGCGCCCATAATATGGTTGCCTTTGAGCCGCACAAAAAAACTGCCAACCAAAGTCGCGATGATCGCGAAGGCGCCAAGGATTAAAGGATATAGCACGGCAGCTTCGCCCAAGGCCAGCGATCCCAGAAGCATGGCCGCAATCGCCGTTACCGCGTAAGTTTCAAAAAGGTCGGCAGCCATACCGGCGCAATCCCCGACATTGTCACCAACAGATCGGAAGAGCGTCGTGTAGGGAAA
>CAZBUQ010000033.1:2628-7864 GCA_964495135.1 uncultured Gammaproteobacteria bacterium | reverse complement strand
AACAATCGCCTGTCGAAGTTTCACTACCGGGCATACCCGGTAGTAGAACTTCGACTTATCAATTAATGGTTAGTGTTTATTTTTTAACCTTACCTCCCTGTGGATTTATCATGCTTTGTATGGCAGAAAAACAATCGCCTGTCGAAGTTTCACTACCGGGCATACCCGGTAGTAGAACTTCGACTTATCAATTAATGGTTAGTGTTTATTTTTTAACCTTACCTCCCTGTGGATTTATCATGCTTTGTATGGCAGAAAAACAATCGCCTGTCGAAGTTTCACTACCGGGCATACCCGGTAGTAGAACTTCGACATTGCGGCGAAGCCGCATTAAAGCAAGTTATGATTTAGGTTGGCGTATCTTAAAAGTGATATCTTCATAGTTGTAGGCGAGGTGAGATTTTCAGTCGAAGTTTCACTACCGGGCATATGTAAACTATTCGGCCTGATCCGGAACTGGCTCTGGCTTAACTACGCTTTTAGAGTTTAAATCGTAATAAATGCCCATTAAACTCTGCCCTTGTCGAAATATATAAGTGCCATCCTCTTCTTGGGTTCCCACAGTTGGCCAAACTTCAGCAAGCTGCTGATACAGGTTTAGTTCCCCTTGCAACAGCAATGTTGGCAAACTGGTAATTGCGTATTTGGCAATCATCTCTTGCGCTAAAGGATCACTATAGTCCAAAAACTCTTCTTCCGATGGCATCATCACGAGCGCCGCGAGCGCCTGCTTATGTAACTGCGGATCATAACATTCGGCACAATCTTTATATGTAAGATAAGTCGCTTTAAATTTACCCTTAACTTCCCCACTGCCAAGCTCTAGATATGGCGGAGGAATATTCGTGACAATCAGCGTGCCGTCCTCGGCCTGTTTACCAAGATTTTGCAAAAAGGACGCTAAATCAAAAACACTTTCCACATCACCGCGTACTAAAATTGCCGGTATCTTGTCTAGCTCGTACTTTTTTACCAGCTTCTTGCCTTCGCGCGAGTCATAATCCACGGTTTCTTCTTTGCTAATTGAAAATTCCGCGTTGCCTTTTAAAGGTTGAATCATCTGGTTTAAATCAAAACATTCCGCGCAATTTTTAGCGGTAACCAAAGTAAGCTCAATTGCGACAGATTCGGCTTTGCCGGACGCGGCGGAGCTTGCACCCGGTTTTACTTTCATCCGATAATACAAAACACCGTTAATGCCAATAACGGCCAAAACTGCCAAACCGATTAACACACGAACAAATACCCGTTTCGAAATTGCAATATTCATATACAAAGCTGCTTTATTATGGCGCAAAAAAAGTTCCTGGTCAAACCTAGTGTGGGGATAACTTTGATCTATTTGTATTTAACTTGACTGGCTGCCCAAGGACAAAATTCACATTTAGACGAGGATTTCGGCACTGAATCACTTTGCAAAAGACTAACCGCTGAATCAAAAAGCGCGCGGCCGCGTTTTAGATCTGTCGCGACCCGTTTGGGAGTGATCTCAAACTGCACTACACCATTTTCACGCACCGCGAGAGGATGGTAATAAACCAAGTAGGCCGTGTCCTTAGTTTTATAACCGTTTTCGTGCAGTAACCACTCATAAATATCAACCTGATGCTCATAAAAATCCGAGGTATCCTCCTTTGGCGCCCAGCCGCGAGTTTTGTAATCAAGCGGAATATAAGCATTACCATCAACTAAACAGTCATCCAAAAGTCCCAAAAGTTTCGCGCCGGATTTTTTATCCGTATAGCGCAGCCCGCCGGTGCGCACCCGCCATTGATTTAAAAGTACCTGATCATCCAAAAGTTTCCCTTCGACTTTACCGCGCAACTCCGGCGGCAATCCTTCTTTTGTACCGCGAAAAGTATCAAAATAGGTTTTTATCACGCTATCCATGCCGCCGGGGAGCGATGGAAAAATTCCGCGCGGCCGCCAAACCCCGGCTTTCATTTGTAACCAAAAACAACGCGGGCACTCTTTAAAAATTGCCAGCGTTGATGGCGAAAGCTGAATACCGCGTCCGGTATGATTTTGCAACACCTTCATCTTTACCTCCTCTTGCGCATCCGAATCGCCAAATAAGGATTGCGTAGCGATTTTTTCCTTTGGCATACATCAAAAATTTAATCTTCTCTTAACAAACGAGCGGTGTCGACCGGTAGCACTGGCACGCAGCATTGGGAGCGTCTGCAGCCTTCCGTCTCAATTTTCCCGTTTTGGCTCAAAATTGAGACGGGGCGGAAGAGGACCCTTGCAGCTGCGGGACAGCTGCTGCCGGAAGACACCGCGACTCACACCCCTACTCCTCTTCCGCATTCTCCCCCGGCAACGGCATTCCATGATTAAGATGTTGCCCATCTGCGCACTCACACTCTTCCAACTCTTCTCCCCAATTATTACAATCTTCCGCTTGGCAAGTTCCGGGTTTGTCAGCAACGCCCCCGCACCCACCGGTACAAATATAGTGGGACATAGTTGAGTTATTAACTGATTAGGTTGATTAAGTTATTGAGTCATTAAGGGGAGATGGTGTACGATTTTGAGCGGAAACCTTTTCCCCAAAAAATAATCGCGCACTTCATCTTTGATATCGGCATCGCGCAATTTATCCGGACCCATTTTCTCAATTTCCTCCGGTGTAAACCATTGTTGACTCATAATCTCTCCGGGAAGTGTGACAGCGTTTCCCCCTAAAAGTTTTGCCACAAAAATAAGTTTCACTACATGCCTGTTAATCCCGTCATCGGTTGTCTGCTTATCTTTTACAAAACTGTACACGCCTAAAAAATCAGTAATCTGAAGTGCCAGTCCGGTTTCTTCTTCTCCTTCGCGTTTTGCCGCCGCAACCGGATCTTCAAATTTATCAAGCCAACCGGCAGGTTGATTCCATTGTCCGCGATCTTTCTCCGCTTCCTGAACCAAAAGTATCTTACCTTCTTTTTCAATAATCACCCCGACCACTACAAACGGATAATACTCATAGACATTTTGACGAGAAATCATAGGAGATCTTGCATATGATTAACAATTATACTATAATTACCTCCGCTAATCAAATCGTATAAATACCTAGGTTGCGGGATCGTCTAATGGTAGGACAGCAGGTTCTGGACCTGCTTATCTAGGTTCGAATCCTAGTCCCGCAGTTTTTTATTTGAAATATGTAAGCGGATCAAGCCACTGGTCAAGCTCTGTTTCGCGCGTAACATAGCCGCGAATATCAACATTTGTGCCTTTATGAATTCCAAAATGCAGATGTTTACGCTCCCCATCGGTTTCCGCGGTGCCGCCGGCGCCAAGAATACCGAGTTTTTCTCCGGGTGCGAGATACTCGCCAACACGCGCCGGCACACCTTGAATTTTAAGATGTCCATATACTACGGTAACTGCTTGACCACCAAGCAAACATTCCTGCGCCAATACGCCGCCATAACCGTCGGCCACGCGTTTTTCACGCACTTTCCCTCCGCAAAATGCTCGCACCTGCACCGGCGCGTCTTTCTCGCTTTCAAAAACCTCAAAATCAATTGCCGTATGATAGCCGGAAAATCGCTCCGGAGCGACCGGCGAATTTTCCGGCGACACATATAATCCAAACGGCTTTTTGCTAATCCGCTCTCGCGGACTGGAAAGCGGAGATACAAAACTCGCCTCGTCGTTGTGAAATACTAAACTGGACAAAAACTTTTCAAACTCATCCGGCGCGAGCTCGGGATTTTTTCCAAACACGTAAAACCTGCTGGGACTACGCACGGTCAATCGTACATCCACCACAGTATGCTTCGCGTTTCGCCAAGACGGCTGGCGTGGAAAATCTGGCACGCCATCTTTTTTGCGAATCACATAACGCACCGCCGGATGCCCCCGCACTTCAAACTGCTCCCGCTCCAAAATATCCACGGTACGCAGCGTTAAAAAATCATTGGCCTCAAAATAGCGGATAAATATCTGCGACTGCTCGCGCGCGTTCTCTCCCGGGATTGCCGGATCATAAATACTTATTGCTTCTATTTCCGGAACATATTCTATCTTCCAAGCCCGTGGAACTTCCGCGAAAAAACGAAAAATGGGATTGAATTCCGAAAAATCAGTGCGCTCATACCTAAAAGTTTCCTCCCTTGCCCGAGGGGAGGCTAGGAGGGGTGGAAGCGATGATGATGCACCTTGCGTCCCGCCGCTAGGTTTCTCCTCCTCCGCGAGGGGGAGATTAAGAGGGGGTGCGATATGCTGATCCCCCGCTCCGCACCCAACTCCGAACATCATCAACCCGATCAATGTTAAAATAATTTTCCGCATACACCTTGCTGGGTCACAAGTGCTTACGATCGTACGCACTTGTGACCATGAAATTTAAAAATCTCAAATGCCCAATTGATACTTTGAGAAAACCCCTTTCCTTAAAATTTTAGGCGGGTTTACGGTGCAATCCACAACCGTGGACGGCACGCCGACTGTGCACCGACCACCGTCCAATACCATATCAACCTTCATACGCAACATTCGTGAAATCTCGCGCACTTCTCTGGGCGGCGGATGGCCTGAAAAATTTGCTGACGGCGCGGCAATCGGCCCTGCGGCACGAATCAATGCGAGAGCCACCCTATGCGCTGGCATGCGTATTGCCACCGTATCCCCTCCGCCGGTTACTTCTTTTGGTACACTGGAACGCGCTTTCAGTACAAGTGTTAAAGGCCCTGGCCAAAACTTGGCCACCAGTTTTCGCGTAACTGCCGGAATATCCTGTGCCAAAACATCAAGCGTAGACTTCTTAGAGACATGCACAATCAGCGGTTTTTTCTCCGGCCGCCCTTTTACTTTAAAAATTTTGCGTACAGCACGCGCATCAAAAGCATTCGCACCGAGTCCATACACGGTTTCTGTCGGGAATACCACCAATCCCCCGCGCGCAATAACCCGCGCGGCTTCTTGAATGGCCTTCGGATCCGGCCTTTGTGCCGATATTTTTACTATCTTCATACTCTCAATTATCTCCACTACTAATTCTTCAATTCCATCCCAAGGCGGGAATTGGAGAACATCATTTTTTGGGAAATGTAAAACGCTGTTTTAGAAAGAGGAGTATTTGGTCACGATATTCTTTATGTTTAAGCACATGAATAATTGAAGGCAAAACTGAAAGAAAAATAATGAGCGCGATAATTGGTAAAAGATAACGATCAATATTGGGAATAACGCTGCCAAGAAAAAATCCCAGCATACTCATACCAACAGCCCATAGACC
>CAZBUQ010000033.1:0-2618 GCA_964495135.1 uncultured Gammaproteobacteria bacterium | reverse complement strand
AACGCGAAAAACCGGGAATAATTCATGTGTCCGGCGCCAGCCACAATCGGCGCGAAAGTACGCACAATCGGCATAAAGCGCGCCAGAATTATGGTCTTGCCGCCATGCGCTTCATAAAATCGGTGCGCACGCTCCAGGTGGTCACGGTGAAACCAAAAAGAATCTTCGCGCTTGAAAATTGCCGGACCAACGCGCCGGCCAAAAGTGTAGCCCACGCTATCCCCGGCTACGGCGCACACAAAACTTCCAATCGCCAGCGCCCAGATATTTAAAAATCCCTGCGACGCAAGGAAACCGGCAGTGAAAAGCAAACTGTCTCCGGGAAAAAAGAAACCGATAAACAACCCGGACTCCGCGAAGACAATTCCAAATATACCCAAGTATCCAACGGCCTTAATCAAAGCAACAATATCAAACATAAATCAGAGCACTTTCATACACTATAAGTATGAAAGCGACGAAATCATTTATTCAAAATAAGGAATTCTCCACCACTCATAAGGTTCAACATAACGATGCTGGCGATCTAAACTATTTAATGTTTGCATGTCTTCCGGGGCTAATTCAAACTCCAGTGCGCTAATATTTTCCCGGATGCGCTCGGGGGTTACGCTTTTTGGAATAACTACTGTTCCACGCTGAATTGCCCAGCGAATCAACACTTGTGCGGTCGTACGCTTGTATTTTTGCGCCACCCTTAAAACTTGCGGATCTTCCAGCAAGACTGGATGACCTTTGGCTTTAGTATTTCCCGGTGATCCCAACGGAGAATAAGCAGTAACCGCAATGCCCTTGTACTTACAAAACTCTACCAGACGCGACTGTGCATTGTAAGGGTGCAATTCAACCTGATTCATAGCTGGCGGCTTTTTGGCATACGTTAGAAGGTCAAGAAGCATCGGCCCGGTAAAATTGGCAACTCCGACCGCGCGCGCCAATCCTTGGGCAACTAACTCTTCCATCGCTTCCCAAGTTTCGCGAATTGAAATTGATTTGGTTAATAAAAATCCATTTTCATCTAAAGGTTCGCCACGGTGATTGCTATGCTCGCCCACCACATCCGAGGGAGTCGCAAGGCCCCAATGCATCAAATACAAATCCAGATAATCAAGCTGCAAATCTTGCAAAGTTTTTTTGCAAGCAAGCGCCACTTCGTTTTTTCCGTGCGCATCATTCCAAAGTTTGCTAGTAACAAACACATCTTCTCGTTTAACTTTTCCACTGGTAAAAGCACGCAAAAATGCCGCGCCAATTTCTTCCTCATTTAAATAAATCGTGGCGCAATCAATGTGGCGGTAACCGGCTTGGGTGAGCGCATACTCTACTGCCTTACCCACCGCGCCGACTGGCGCCTTCCAAGTACCCAGTCCGAGTACCGGCATTTTTACACCGGTATTGAGGACAATATCTAGATTCACTTGCATAATAATTTCTAAACTCCGGGGCTTGGATTCTTCGCCTACGGCGAATGCGCCTTGGGCGCAGAACCTTAAACTTTTGTACTCCTGTACTATTCTCGGGGGGTAGGAATCGAACCTACATTCACAGCTTCAAAGGCTGCTGTCCTACCATTAGACGACCCCCGAGAATAGTGCGGCATTATTAAACAAAAAGGCCAATGGCCTTTTTAGACTACCATAGCATAGATATTTTTTCAATCTTCTAAACTTTTAAATACCGCCGCACGGCAAAAAAGCTCGAAATCGCGGTTAAGAGAAAAATTCCCAAAAATTGCGCGCCGAAGATAACTATCGCGTTGGTATTGTAATAACCAATCAGTGAAAGCTCAACGCCTTCAAAAAGTAAATCAAAATACGGCTGCGCAAAACGCAATCCCAAATAGACTAACGCGCCAGTAAATACCGTGGCCACAAAGGCAAACAAAATCGCTTCAAAAAGAAAAGGGCCGCGCACAAACCAACTCGAGGCTCCAACCAACCGCATAATACGAATTTCATTGCGATGAGTATAGACGGCCACGCGCACAGTATTGATAACCACCAAAATCGCAATCAAGCCAAAAAGACCGGACACTCCGAGCCCAAATGACTGTACGTTGTCAATCAGCTTGTTAATCCGCTCAATAACTAAACGATGATCTTCAAAATTTTTCTCCTCAACAAGCTCGGTATATTCCGGAGATTCTAAAAGCGCAAGAATTTCCGGGTACTGCTGCGGATCATTGGCCTTAACCGCGAGCGTCGCGCCAAACGGATTTTCTCCCAGCTCTTGCAAAGATTCTAAAATCACTTGGTCATTTTGGTGGCGCTCTTTAAATCGCTCCAGCGCCGCCTCTTTGGGTATGTATTCCACTTCTTTAACTTCCGGACGCTCTAAAAGCGTGCGGCGAATCGTTTCAACCTGCTCATTGGCAATATCCGGCTTAAAATAAACACTCACGTCAATCTTCTCTTGCACCGACAAAGTCGCGGCCTGGGCTAGTGCCCCCAAACTAATGACCAGGTTAACCGTGAGCAGCGACAAAACTAAAAGTGTAATGGTTGCGATAGACAACCAAAGATTGCGATGAAACTGCTGGAAAGCCAATTTAGAAACTCGCGCTAAAGATAAAAACATACCTCCTATAATACGTATTTTCCGCTTTCTTGATCAGAAAC
>CAZBUQ010000032.1:0-7978 GCA_964495135.1 uncultured Gammaproteobacteria bacterium | reverse complement strand
GTGATTGAGTTATTAAGTTAGTGAGTTTGCCGCCGGGATCGGAAATTCCCGGCGTCCCCGCGTCAGTGACCAGCGCGGCATTTTCTCCACGTGCCAGACGCCCGATAATTTCATCCACGCGCGAAAGCCGGCTGTGCTGAAAATAACTTAGGAGCGGTTTTTGTATTTCATAGCGCGCCAGCAATTTGCTGGTAACCCGAGTGTCTTCGCACACAATAAAATCAACTTCCTTAAGTATGCGCAACGCGCGCATTGAGATATCCTCAAGATTTCCGATTGGGGTAGCGACAATATAAAGTGTGGGCATATCTTTTGCTTCAATACTAACATACTATATAGTATCTTAGTATTGTCAATTATTGATAAGCTCATTCGGTCTTTGCTATCGCGACATCAACTAACTTTAGAATATCCAGTTTCCCTTCTTCCTTGTTCAAATCTACGGCACGCGCTTTCGTTACCACCTGTTTCGGCATAAACAACGTACAACAATCATCATGCGGCAGGATGGAAATATCGTAGGTACCGATGTGCATGGCTTCATCAATAATCTCCTGTTTATCATAACCAATAAGCGGGCGGAAAATCGGCAAGGTAATAACGGCTTCAACCGCCGCCATATTTTCAATGGTCTGCGACGCGACTTGTCCGAGCGCCTCCCCGGTTACGAGCGCCCGCGCTCCGGCTTTACGCGCGATTTGCTCGGCAATCCTCCACATCAGTCGCCGATATAAAAGCACCCGATAGCGTTCGGCGCAATTTTGCACGACCTGTTTTTGCGCTTCGGCAAGTGGCACAACATGAAGCGGAATTGATCGCCCGCCACTATATGACTCCAGAATTTGCACTACTTCCTTTACTTTATCAATTGAAGCGCGAGATGCAAAGGGGTAACTGTGAAAATGCACGGCCACAATCGGAGCGCCACGCTTCATTATGCGATATGCCGCCACCGGCGAATCAATTCCTCCGGAAAGTAAAACCGCCACTTTACCCGCAATTCCAACCGGCAATCCACCCGAACCGGAAATTTTCTCCGTGTAAACAACCGCGCCACCTGAAAAAATTTCTACATAAAACGTAATATCCGGACTTTCAAGCTTCACCTTTTTTTTAAACTTTTCACGCACAAAATCTCCGAGTTTGATTTCAATTTCTTTGGATGTAAGAGGAAATTTCTTATCTCCCCTTGTTGCCGCAATGGAAAATGTGCGCCAATCATCCTTAATCCTTAATTCATAATTCTTGATTCTTTCAACAATCGCCTTCTCAATCTCCGCACACTCCGCCTTTATCAGCACTGCCGGAGAAAAAGACGAGATTCCAAATGTACGTTGCAAACCAGTTCGTATGTTCGCACTTTGTTCGTAGTTCGTAAGGAACACAATCAGCCTCCCCGATACGATTTTCACGCTCCCCTTCCCCAATCCTGTCGCTCGGCAAATATTTTCCTGCAGCGCGCGCAAAAACATCGGCCGATTCCGACCCTTAAGTGCAATTTCATGGTAATGCACGACGTACACTTGCTGCATACTTCAAACAATCTCCCCTCTCCGACCGCGGTCGGAGGGTTGGGGGTGGTGGGAAAGGTGGAGTTATGCCAACACACTATCACCTTTCCTTAAAAAAGAAAAGGAGTCGGCCCCGAAGGAAACCGACCCGCGAAAGGACCACTAGAGGAGAGAACGCGCTAGTCGGATCAGCAACGATACGACGGTGCACAAACCTACCGTGGCAAGGACAAACACGACCGGCATGACATAGGACATGATGCGCGCGCGGCGCAGAAGATTGTACTCCCGCTCTACCTCCTGTTCCATGAGTGGAATAATTCGCAACCGGCGCGCGGCTTCTTCCTCTTCCAATCGTGCACGCCTTGCTTCCTGGTCAGTCGGGAATATCATGGCTACTCTCCCCGGTTTCGCATTCGCCGTTCAAGCCAATTCTGAACACTCGGCCATACGATCTCGCTGACGAAGGCATATGCCATCATGCCGATAACAAAACCCAATACCGCAGGTACAAATTGTTCGCTGTGCATGGGAACACCTCCGTGTATAGTATAACAAAAGGACAGTCCTTTTGTACACACGCTTTTATTCCTCAAATTCAAACGAGGACGCGACATTGGCCGTGTATTTCCAATTCAAACCTTCCCAGCCAAATAGAACATAGGAAACTTTCTCGTCGCTGCGAATAAAATATTCGGTGCGCACTTCCGGCCTTTGCTTTTCATGCGCGACAACCTTTACATATCGGGCATATGGCAAACGCTCAATTTCCTCAACCACATAAGTCGCGCGCATGTATTCTAGCGTCTCTTCTATGTCACCTTCACGGCGAAACGTGGTTAGAATTGGCACCGGAGTTGGATTTTCCGCGCTTGGCACTTCCACAATTTGCAGCGGTATTGAGGCGTTACCAGAAGCGAGTAAACCTGTTGGATATTGCACAGTAAAACCTAACTCCGCGTTAAAAAACATGGTCCACGCTACCGGCACAAACGTCGGATCAGTATCTTCGTATGGAAGCGGCACGGAAATCGCTGGCGCTCTATGCGTAGACCGCCACAACACAATTCCCATTACAATTAAAACAACGGCAACCACCAAAACTCCCGCTTTTAGATATCTTTCCCTTTTCAATTTCATATCTGTATGCATCTGTAATTTATCAGTGTCCTTCCGTGTTATGCTTCAATCACAACACGCATCTTTAAGTCCACAATTTTGGCAAATTGCCACAATTGAACCAATTACCAAATACATCATATCCCCGCATTTCGGACACGGCCCGTAAAGGTCGCCTACAAATTGTTCATCGGTTGGTGCATCAGCCATATTAAATTCACTTATGACGCAACTTTTGGATAATTTTCGGCAATACTTCTAACACATAATCAATATCCGCTTCGGCAGTATCACGTCCGAGAGTAAACCGAACGCTTGAACGCGCCGCATCGCGCGATTTCCCAAGCGCCTGGACTACATGCGATGGATCCGGTCCGGCCGCCTCGCAGGCCGAGCCAGTGGATGCCGCAATACCCGCCTCGTCTAAATAGAATAGCATAGCTTCCCCTTCAATACCAGCAATAGAGATATTCACATTATTTGGCAAGCGCTGCGTCGGGTGTCCATTCAACTGCGTGCCATCCACACGCTCCAAAACCCCGGCAATCAACCGGTCTCGCAATTTCGTAAGCCGCGCGATTTCACGATTGCGCAATCGTGAAATCAACTCAAGTGCGGCGGCAGCCCCTACAATCCCGGCCACATTTTCGGTTCCGCTGCGTAGTCCAAATTCCTGCCCCCCGCCATAAATTATGGGCTCAAGTTTAACTCCACGCCGCGCATACAAAGCACCCACGCCTTTTGGGCCGTAGATTTTACTGGCATTCAGTGTGAGCAAGTCCACACCCAGTCGCCCCACATCCATATCCAGATATCCGGCGGCTTGGCACGCGTCAGTATGAAAAAACGGCGGGTCGTTTTCTTTTCGTCCATTTTCTTTTTTCCACTTACGCACCGCATCGGTTAGCTCGGAGACGGGCGCAATTGTGCCAACTTCATTATTCGCGTACATGACCGAAATTAAAGTTGTATCCGACCGGATTGCGACTGTAAGTTGTGCCGGTGTAATGAGTCCACCATGATCAACTTTTAAATAAGTCACCGTCTGCCCTTCTTTTTCTAACACTCGACAGGGATTAAGTACCGCGTGGTGCTCAAAATTTGTGGTAATTACATGTTTGCCACGCGCGGCGTATTCGCGTGTCACTCCAAAAATCGCCAAATTATCCGATTCGGTTCCACTTCCCGTAAAAACAATTTCCGCAGCGCGGCAATTTAAAATTCGCGCCACCGTCTCCCGCGCATCATCAATCGCCTTTCGGGCACGTCGCCCAATTTCATAAAGTGCCGAGGGATTACCGTATTCTGCGCGCAAATATGGCTCCATTGCTTCCCGCACTCGTAGATCAAGTGGCGTTGCCGCGGCATGGTCAAGATACACAATGCGTTTTTCCATATGTAATGCAAGTATAAACGCAAAATTATCGCAGGTCAACCCGCACACTCATTATCCACCCGTATAGTTTGCCCGTGTTATGTGCTACAGTAAAAAGCAATGGCCACCCTCGCAGGCGGCCACATAGTTTGAGAGAATTGCTTTTTAAATTACCTTTCACTATTCATCCTGTTAATTTCCTCTTCCACATCATCCGCATTTTTTAGATCTCCAGTTTCTAACAACTTCCTTAAATAAGTGGCCCAGGCCGCGTTCATCTCCGCGCGTGCCGCTATTTTCACTTCGCCTTCTGCATTTTTCCACCTATCGAGTGCTTCCTGATGTGCCCGATATTCAGCAGTCATTCTGACAGGGACAGCCAATTTCCAATCTTTATCACGGACTTCTCTAGTAATTGGGTTATATCCACGCGATGCTTCTTTCATATGATTTATGATTATCTTTATGAATCCACTAACTATTTAAAAGCATACCTTTTCCCTTGTTGAATTGCAAGGGGGGGTGTGGATAAAATATGAAGCAACTATTCCAGTTCAATTATCCCCTCCTCATCTTCCATCACTGTCCTATATAATTCCGGCGGCAATTCACGCACAAATAGCGAGGGTTGATGCAGTGCCATGCCAAATGAGCCGGGCTGTGCGATTGGGTAAGTTAGAAATAAACGCGCTTTAGCTCGAGTTACCGCGACGTAAAACAAACGCCGCTCCTCTTCTATTTCTTCCCGCGTGCGCTGCGCCCGATAGTGCGGGAATTGACCATCAACCAAACCAACAACAAATACATTTTTCCACTCTAGCCCTTTGGCTTGGTGAATTGTGGAAAGCACCAGATATTCTTTATCCGCATCCTGCTGCGTTGCCGCGGCGCGATCACCGCGGAATCCTTCAGACAAGGTTGCATCTATCAGAAATTCACCAAGTGCGGCATATTGCTTGGCAAATATGGCAAGCTGCTCTAAATCGTCCAGCCGCTCGCGCGCATTCTCATAGACGGATTGCGCGAATTTTTCGTAAAAATCCTCCAATAAATACAAAATCATTTTATCCACTTGCGTAAAAGTTTTCAATCGCTCCACCCGACTGCGCACTTTGCGTAACCCCTCCTCACCTCCCCGCGCTCTTTGGGGAGGAACAGTTTGAGCATCGTGATACGTGTTATGTGTTATGTGCATCGTGATCTCCGCCGCTGTCTTGTCCCCGATCCCCGCCTCTAATTTTAAAATCCGCGTCCAGGCAATCTCATCTTGCGGATTTTCCGCGACTTTAAGATACGCCACAATATCTTTGATATGCGCCTGCTCAAAAAAACGAATTCCGCCTCGAATAATGTACGGCACGCCCCTTTTTTGCAACTCAAGTTCAATCTGCATTGCCTGATACGCGGCGCGAAATAGTACCACTGATTCCAAAAGCGACTCCCCTTCTTCATGAAACTCAAGTACGTTTTGGACTACGAAACGCGCCTCGGCAATATTGTCCGCGCATCCTACAAGTTCCGGCGCCGATCCCCTGCCATGGACCGTGCGGAGTTCTTTTTGAAATTGCCGGCGGTTGCCGCGCAATGACGCGTTTGCCAAATCCAGAATTCCCTGTGTTGAGCGATAATTCTGTTCTAGTCGAAAAATACGGGCGTTTGGAAAAACTTCCGGCAGCCGCATGATATTTTCAACCGTCGCCGCGCGAAACGCGTAAATTGACTGGGCATCGTCTCCAACAACAAGCACGTTTTTGTGCGCGCCGGCAATTTCCTCAACAATTGTTCCTTGTAGACGATTAGTATCCTGATATTCATCAACTAAAATATATTCAAACTTTTCATTGAGGATGGCTTTAACATCCGGCCGCTCGCGCAAAAGCCGCAACCAGAGCGCGAGCAAGTCATCAAAATCCAAGACCGCGCGCTCGCGCTTGCGTTGCTCATAGCGCGTCGAGATTTGTATAATATCGCCCTCCTTATCTTTATGCTTTGGAATCCACTCCGCGATAATTTCCGGTAGTGGCCGCAAACTGTTTGCGGAAAAACTGATAATTTCCTGGATCAATTCGGCTTTCGGAAAGTACTTATCCTGCTTGCGATCAATCCCATAGTCGCTCATAACCGCTTGCAGCAGGTTTTTACGATCATCCTCGTCCAAAATCGTGTAGTTCGGAGCAATGCCAATGCGCGAGCCAAACTTACGAAGCGTCAAGCTTCCCACATGGTGAAACGTTCCTCCCCACATACCCTTTGGCGCGTGTCCCAAAAGCACCTCGATGCGCCGCAGCATCTCGCGGGCGGCCTTGTTGGTGAAAGTGACCAATAAAATTTTGTCCGGCGTAACTCCGCGCTCCAGAAGATATGCGACGCGATAGACAATCGTACGGGTCTTGCCGGTTCCGGCGCCGGCCAATACTAAACAAGGGCCATCGCCCTCGTGCACTACGCGCAACTGGTCAGGATTAAGCTCGCCGGTGTAGTTAATTCCCATGCCTCGTGCGTTTAGATATGCTTTTTCGGCGTCCAAAAAAGTGCCAAAGTATAGCAAAAATAAAAACAACCAAACCTATCGTAAGCGCAGTTTTACCGCGCCCGGCCGGCGTGCCGGGCGGTGGAACGCGAACGCCTCCGCCATCCGTCGGCGGCGTTAAAATTTCCCGGTAAGTCTCAAAATTCACCTCATCAGCTATGCTTGGCTCATAAGGCAGCTCATCATTGCGGTAAAGCTCGGCGTAAAGCGTATGCAGTCCGGAAAATACGTTGGCGTAACGATACTGCGTTTCGCTATTCAAAATTATTGAAGTTGCCTCTGCGTGTGCCGGTTGCGCATCAAGCCAAAGGTGCAGGTGTCCTTGACCCGAAACGTGTTGCGTTGGTACGCTCGGATCAGCAAGCGAAAATCCGGCTGGCAAGCGCACCTCAACGAAAACTTCATCTCCCGCAACCACCTCACCCGGCGCGGGAGAAATAA
The DNA here is from genome assembly GCA_964495135.1 of uncultured Gammaproteobacteria bacterium. Classification (GTDB taxonomy): domain Bacteria; phylum Patescibacteriota; class Patescibacteriia; order GWA2-47-26; family GWA2-47-26; genus CAZBUQ01. Next base: position 1,002 of record CAZBUQ010000032.1, on the reverse strand, counting down.
TAAGCAACCGCGGCTCGGTTTGCGCCCAGGCAAAAAATTCATAGCTTACCGCGACGCCAATGAGTAGCGACAATACGATGGCAGTCGATATTTTTTTCATATTCCGCTTTGATGATACTACAGATGCGTTACATTCACAATAAGTCGAATTGATTGACGCTTCCGCCTCGTCTACTGTAAATTATATCACCTCGGTTACATCATACGCAATTTAAAAATGCGCCCCCCGAATTCACCAGAGGGCTGCAACCGAAAGAACAGAGATAAATCAATTCCCGCAGCGTTCCTTGTGCTTCTGCCTGCACCCATCCATCGTGCTGGCATACTGGGCGGTGCGGTACTGACTCATCACCGACACTGCGCGCTGGAGCAGGGCTGCTTGTTCGCACACATGGGCGGTGTTACTTGCTTCGATCCGCCCTGCGAGCAGCACTTGTTGGTTGCCCGAAGGCAGCACTTCCGGCAGTGCCACTCCAGACACCGGCCATCCTTGCTCCACCTCTTGCACTCACCGCGCTCACACATCGTCTGGGAACACTCGTAGCAAGTGCCACCGCAGTTGTCCTCGAGCGCACTTGGCGACTCACTTTCAATCACCTTGCTCGGTCTATCACTGCGCCTCGGATCGCCTGTGCACTCGGTCTTCCACTCGCAGCAGAAACGCTTCCCATCCTCATCCTTGCAGTAGCGAACGCACTTCTCCCGGCAGTACTCTGCCCGCGCGGAATCCGAGTTGATGCTGATCATGAGGAAAACTACTGCCACTGCAGTGGCCGCGAAGATTCCTCTTGCCGTCAACCCCAGGAAATTGGAAACGAGCCGTTTCTTTGTCATCGAACACCTCCTATCTACACCATAATCTACCACTTTGTATGTGTCAAGCCATAGCTTATCCACAAAATTTTTCGCAAAAAACATGATGAAAATAAACAATGACGAACCGGAACGGCTAGTTCGTCATTTTTTTTGAGCGCGTCGAGACGCTCGAAATCGATCTAGGGC
>CAZBUQ010000031.1:4945-8054 GCA_964495135.1 uncultured Gammaproteobacteria bacterium | reverse complement strand
AGAATTGCCTACTACTGAACGCGCCGCCACATGTTGGAAGGAATTCGAAGCACGTCCGGATCGTCCGCTTGGTGTTCCTTTTCTCAAGGTGCCAGTGCAATCTGGGGGTGCAAGCCCGTCAACCTTGGCCCAAACTGACGCATTGCTCGCGCGCCGGCTCGCTCCTGTAATTGAAAAAATATCAGCAGTCACCAGCAAGGTGCTGGAGCCGATTGAAAAGATTGGCGCGGCACTGGCCTCACGATTTCCGGAAGCGGCCGCTAGTGGCGCGAGTTTTATTAAGGCACTTGCTCCTTTTGCAAAAGTAGCCGGCATAGGATTGGGCGCGCTGGGGGTGATCTTCGGGTTAATGAATTTAGGAGTGAGCGGACCGCGATTGTTTGAGCTTATTGAAGAGCATGGGCTTGGAGTGCTTGGATCACGCGAGGGAGTAGTTGCGGTCATGCGCACTCTTGCTGATGCGTTGGAAACCTTGGCAGGCGGGGCAGCTATTGCGGCGATTGTATCGTCAGAAACAGTAGTAGGTGGTATAGGATTCGGAGCTGCTGCGCTAATTCTCGCGGTAGCGAGTTTGGCCTTAAGCGGCACTGCGTGGGCAGTTGAGAATTGGGAAACTATAAAAGCAACTGTGGCCAATGTATGGGAAGGGGTAAAAGACGGCGCGGTGAAGGCCTATCGCTGGGTTGCGGATTCGGCTGATGCGGCCGCGGCGTGGGCCGGAGAGCAAGTTAATAAACTGGTCACGAAAACCAAGAATATTCTTGTGCAAACCGGACAAATAGCCGGGGAGTTGGTGCGCGGGGCGGTGCAGGTAGTTGAGAAAGTAGTAGAAAATGTTACGGTGCTGGTTCCTAAAGTAGTGCACTATATTGAGGAAAAAGTTTCGCAGGTAGTGCGCACCGGTGTGCGGATGGTGGAGCGCGTGGTGGAGGAAGTGAAAGAGATAATGGAACCGGTGGTGCGCACGGCAGAACGGTTTGTTACCAAGATGGTGGATGTGGCGCGCCAGGTCTCGCGCACAATCTATGAAACGGCAACGCGGTTTGTTGATCGGGTGGTGCCGATAGTGCGCCAAGTGACCGAATATGTGACGACCAAGGTGGAGGAGGCCTATCAGTACGCAACGCAGGTAACGCGCAATGTCGTGGAGTGGGTGACCGAGCGCGTGTTAGAGGCCTACGCGGTGTTGCGCTCTGTGCCGCGGCAGATTACGCAGTGGATTACCGAACGGGTGCGAGAGGCATACACAGTGGCACGTCAGATACCGCGGCAGATTACCGTCTGGATCACGGAACTAGTGCAAGAAGCGTACACTGTCGCACGCCGGGTTGGGCGAACGGTCTGGGATACGGGTACCACATGGGTGTCAAGGCAGGTGCGTAGGTGGTTCGGATGGTTTTGGAGGTGGATAACGGAGTCGTTTCCCGTGGTGACGCGGGTTGCGCGGACCGTTTGGGATACCGTGTATGAGACAGCGTATCGCTGGGTAGATCGGGCGCGGCAAGTAACTCGGACAGTTTGGGATACCGTATATGAGACTGCGTATCGGTGGGTAGATCGGGCTAGGCAAGTAACGCAGACGGTTTATGATACAGTGCGTGAAACCGCTTATCGCTGGGTGGAGCGGCCGGTACAGCGCGTGCGTCAGATTGTGGAAACCGTGTGGCGCACGGGTACGCGCCTGGTGGATAGGGTGGTGCCGGTGGTGCGCAACATAACCGAATTCGTGACTACCAGAGTGGCGGAAACCTATCAGGTAGTCCGGACCGTGTATGATGTTGTAGTGGAAAAAGTGCCCCAGCTGGTCCGGGAAACCTATCAGTATATTGAACAGGTGCCGCGCACGATTGTTACCCAGGTAAAAAAACTCGTGCCGGAGTCGTATGAGTACACTGAACAGGTGGTAGAACAGCTGGCCAAGACGCGCACGGAAATTGTGCCGGAAGTGCGGCAGGTCGAACGCTTGGTTACTAGAACGGTAGAAGGGTGGATACCAAAACGGCCATGATAAAGCCGAATATTTATCGCGGTTGGTTTCCGGATGACCGCGGTCAGGCGCTCTTGGAGTTCGCGTTGGTAATGCCGATTCTGCTGTTTCTGCTCTTCGCGATTCTTACGGTTGGTTTTTGGATGAATACCCAGCAAGTGTTGACCCAAGCGGCGCGTTTGGGCGCGCGACAAGGATCGCTCACCAACGACAACGGACAAATTCAAGGCGCGATAGCCAGCGCGATCGCGTCCATTGATCCCAATGCGAGTCGTACGACAGTGGCCATTACTCCTTCGGATCAGACCGATTCCGCGCGGCGGCGCGGAAATCCGCTTACGGTTTCCCTTACCTATACCATGCCATTTACTTTTGATGATTTGCCGGCGGTATTTCGGACCGTAAACGCGCGCACCACCGCGCTTATTGAGTGCGAACCCCCTTCCGGCGAATATGTGTGTCAATAATTCAGCGCAATGTGAAGGGGGATTTCATCGGGGTTCCACCACCGTATTTGTGGCTGTTACACTCTCCGGCATCCTGGCACTCTCCGCGTTTGTTATTGATGCGGCCGGAGCGTATGCAACCAGCGCCCGTCTGCAAAATTTTGTGGATGCCGGGGTGGATGCCGGCGCGGCGCGCCTTAGCGACCGCCTTGTAGAATTAGCAGTCGCGCGCGAGCCCGATCCTCCGGAAGGCGCTGATCCGCGCGATTATCTGACTGAAACAGATCGGCAGACCATTCTTGCGGATCCGAGTATTGCCGAAACCGTGCGCGATTACATTGAACGCAATCGGGCGCCTTACGGTATAACGCTGGACGCGGTGGAAGTGGACTATCCGGTAAATCAAGTCAGCTGTGCGGATGTCGCGCCGCAGAACGCGGAAGTTCGCGCCACAATTCGAAAAAATCAGCCGTTTATTTTAGGCACACTTCTTAATGGCAACGAGTCAACCGGATTAAGTGCGTCCGCTATTCGCGTACTGCGGCTATGTCCTAATTAAAGTAAAGCAATTATTCTATGCGCATGCCTTGGCACAGGTTTCGCGGAGCGCCGCTGGCACACCGCGCGATTCCCTGGACAAAAGTACAATTGATTGTCGCCTTACTACTTGGTTTTG
>CAZBUQ010000031.1:3872-4935 GCA_964495135.1 uncultured Gammaproteobacteria bacterium | reverse complement strand
AAATCAACGTGGTGGTTGCCGCCGACGACCTTAAAGCGCCGCGCATACTCTCTGATCAAGATGTAAAACAATTCAAAATCAGACGCGAACTGCTCCCGCAAAGCGCGATCGCCGAGGTGAAAGACGCGGTCGGGCTGGCGTTAATCCATCCGATCTCCGAAAATCAGGTACTGACCATTAATGAACTTCAAGGACCAATTGATCCGGAGCTGGGCGGATTTAAAATTCCGGCCGGCACGCAGGGGCTGGTTTTGCCGGCGGCTTGGCTGGCCGGACCAATGCCTAAGTTGAAGAACGGGGATCTGGTAACAATACTCGTGAGCGGTAAGGAAAGAGACGGATCATCAACTACGGGAATCGCGGCCGAGCATTTGCCGGTGCGGGCGGTGGAGTCCGGCAGTGATGGAGTATTACAGCGTATTTTGCTCATCGTGGATGTAAAAATCGCGGCCAGTATTTTACAGGCGCGCGCGGGCAATTTATTGCTTGAGGTATTGGTGGAAGGACAAGGGCCGCCTCTAATTTTATGATAACATCGCAGATAGCCGATCAATTGCATAAAGCATTGATTTCCGAACTTGAACAGCAAGGGAAGACCGGAGAAGCGCGCGAAGCGGATAAACTTATCGCGCTCGCGCGGCAGATTCTTCGCCAGGGGACGATAGCGCTACCGGAAGATCAGCATGACCGGGCCATACAAGATGTGGTTGACCGCATCTTGAGTTGGGGTCCGCTCACGCGCTTTTTGAATGATCCGTCGGTTACCGAATTAATGGTTAACGGTTCTTGTTCGCTTTATATTGAGCGGCGGGGAATTTTAGAGCGCGTTAATGATTTCCAAATCAGCGAAGAAGAACTTATGCAGATTATGAACCGGATGGTGTCGCTCGTGGGGCGCCGCATTGATCCTTCAAGTCCCTTGGTTGACGCGCGCCTGCCGGACGGTTCCCGAATCAATGCCATTATCCCGCCTCTTTCACTTATCGGACCGGTGCTGACTATTCGTCGTTTTCCCGCCTCCCCGATGACCATGCGTGATTTAGTCGCCGGCGGTACGCTTAAC
>CAZBUQ010000031.1:0-3862 GCA_964495135.1 uncultured Gammaproteobacteria bacterium | reverse complement strand
TAACTCCGGAATGGCCGCGTTTTTACAAGCCGCCATTTTGGCCAAACAGAATATAGTGATCTCCGGCGGTACCGGTTCGGGAAAAACCACCACGCTTAATGCCATCGCGAGCGGTATACCGGAGGGTGAACGCGTTGTTACCATTGAAGACGCGGCGGAGATGCGGCTTGCGCATCCGCATCTGGTGTCTTTGGAAGCGCGACCGCCAAATTTGGAGGGCAAGGGAGAGATACCGGTGCGCCTCCTGCTTAAAAACGCGCTGCGCATGCGGCCGGATCGCATTATTGTCGGTGAGGTTCGCGGGGGAGAGGCGCTGGATATGCTTCAAGCCATGAATACCGGCCATCAAGGTTCGCTCACGACCGTGCATGCCAATGCTCCTCTTGAGGCATTGCTGCGGATTGAAACCATGGCGCTAATGGCTGATGTGGATTTGCCGCTTTCCGCGATCCGCCAGCAACTGACCCAGGCGATTCATTTGGTTATTCAGCAGGAGCGCTTGCGTGACGGCCGCCGCGTCATCGTGGCTATTGATGAAGTTGAGCGGGCCGGTGACGGAAATTTCCCAAGTCATTACCGGCTGTCTCCGATTTTTGAATATGATAAAAGTACGGGATTATTTCGAGGAAACGGGGATTTGCCGCGTTGCGCCTCGGTGTACCGCAACCAAGAAGTAACTCTTGAGGAAGTCTGGTTTAAATAGATAATGCCTATGACAACCGGAGATTTGTTGTTACAGCTGGTACTTATTGCCTCGGCCGGTGGACTGACGATTTTTTTTATCGCGGTAACGCTTTTACGGTCCCCGGAGGCGCGCGCCGCGGGTATTTTTTTAGCGCGGCGATTTCCTCGCGAGAGAACAGTACGCCAACAGTGGCCATCGTTGGGGGCGGATGCGCTGTCGGTTGTAGAACGGATACGCAACGGGGTTCGCGTGAGCGCAGCCAAGAAACGGTTTGTCAGCCAGTTGCCGGACGCGCTTGACGCGCTCGTATCCGCTCTGCGGGCGGGATACGCGTTGCCGCCGGCTTTGGAATTGGTAGCTCGCGAAACGCAGGGGATGGTGCGCGATGTATTTGCCGCGCTTTCCCGCGCGCATCAGTATCAAGTGCCGATGCGCGAGGCGGTCAAACGAATTTGCGCGCAAGTGCGTTTGCAGGAATGGGATCTTGTGGCGCAGGCAATTGAAATTCAGGAAACCAGCGGCGGCAATATTATTCCAACTCTGGATGAACTTGCCCGTACCTTGCGCGATAAAATTCGGGTGGATCAAGAAGTGACAACCGCTACGGCGTCCGGGCGATTTTCAGGATTGTTGATTGCCGGGCTGGCGCCGCTGTCGCTTATTGGGTTTTTGGTGTTCTCTCCCTCGTATATGAGTATTTTGCTGCACACTGAACTCGGGCATATCTTGCTTGCGCTTGCCGCGCTACTGGAGGTCATTGGATTTTTAATAATTTGGAAAATGGTTACGATTGATTATTAATGCCGCGTTATATGGATCAACTAAACGCTTTACCGCTTTTCGCCGCCGCCGGATTTGGCGCCGCGATGGCGCTATTGAGCATGTATTTTACGCGATTCTTGCGTCTCAAGGGCGCTACCTATTCGTTTCGTTCAGTATATGCCCGGATGTGGTTTTCGGTCGATCGAATTTACGTAAATCCCTGGCTGTATCGCTTTGGGCGAGGTGTAGCGCTGGAAGAGTTGGTTGCGGTGGCCGGACTTTCTCCGGCCTGGACCGCGCAGCGGTTTCTGGCGCTTAAAAAATTTACCATTTTTACGAGCGCGGCGCTTGCGCTATGGATTATTTTTCGTCCGACTCCGCTGGCCGGCGATGCGGCGCTCACCGCCGGTTTGTTGGTTGGAGTGGGGTGGTTTTGGCCGGAATTGTATTTGCGCCGTTACATCGCGCTGCGTAAAAAACGGATTCAAAAAATGCTTGCCTATGTGATTGACTTGTTGCGGCTGCAAGTCGGGGCGGGGTTTAGCTTGGAATCGTCATTTCGATCTTTGGCACACTCCATGCGCGGCGAGTGGAACAAAGAGTTGACCCATACGATTTTTTTGCTTGATCATGGCGTCGCGTTTGATGATGCTTTTCGCCAATTGGCGGATCGTATCGCGCTTGAAGACCTAAACCGGTTTGTGCTTGCCGTGCGCCAATCACAGCGGCTCGGCGCTTCACTTACGGAAACTCTGGCGATTCAGGCCGAGATGTTGCGTACTCGCCGCCGCCAGCGGGCGGAGGAACGCGCGCGGCTTGCCGCGGTTAAAATCGCTCTTCCGCTGGTGTTTTTCATTTTTCCGGCCTTGCTTATCATCTACCTTGCGCCCGCCGTGCTTCGTATTGTACAATTGTTCTGATGTTATCTATTCTGCTGACCATACTTTTGGCTGTGGCCCTGTATTTTGACGTGCGTACGCGGCGGATTCCCAATTTGCTGACCTTAGGCGGCGTGTTATTCGGATTTTTGGGAAGCGGAATCGCGGAAGGATGGCAGGGATTGGAACAGAGCGGCTGGGGGTTGCTTATTGCCGGGATGATTGGCTTTTTCTTTTGGTCCGCGCGCTTAATTGGCGGCGGGGATCATAAGCTCCTTATTGCCGTGGGGGCGTTTGTCGGACATCCGCACATCATCACGACGCTGGCGGCTGTGGCGCTTGTTGGCGGATTGCAGGCAATGATCTGGCTTCTCGCCGCGCGCCGGAAAATGCCCGCGCGTTCTTTTCGCGAGCTTTCGCGCAGTGTACGTCTGCCGTATAGCGTTTCAATCGCGCTAGGCACATTGGTCGCGTTTTTGTTGCGCTCGCTCGGTGTTGCGGCATAGATATTTTCATTATGGTTATATAATCGGGAGCAATGCTTATGATGAACAAAATTCCCCGCGCCTACGTTGTAGCGGTAACCATGGGTTATGGACATTTGCGTCCGGCTTACGCTTTGCGGGATATTGCGCAGGGCGGGGTGATTTCCGCGGATGATTATCCGGGAATTCCGTTGGAGGACAAAAAAATTTGGGAGACTTTGCAGCACGCCTATCATTTTATTTCGCGATTTAAGCGGGTGCCGGTTTTGGGCGGGGCGGTTTTTAATCTTATGGATCATATGCAGGAGATTGCCGGATTTTATCCGCGCCGAGATTTAACCAAACCGATTTGGCAGTTGCGCGCGACCTATAACACCATTAAAAGGAAAAAGTGGGGCAAGCATCTCATTGATACTTTGAACAAGCGTCCGCTGCCGCTCGTAACCACTTTTTTTACCATCGCGCACATGGCCGAGTATTGGGGCTATCGCGGCCCGATTTATTGCGTGGTCACGGATACGGATATTTCGCGCAGCTGGGTCGCGCTGCGCCCGCGTCTAAGCAAGATTATTTATTGCGCTCCGTCGCAGCGGGTCGCCGATCGACTGCGCCTTTATGGAGTGAATTCAAAGCAGATTTATTTAACCGGTTTTCCGCTGCCAAAAGAAAATCTGGATCATGATGAGGGCTTGGATGTTTTGCGCCGCGATATGGCGCAGCGAATGGTGAATTTAGATCCTACGAAACGGTATTTGCGCGTGCATGGCAATCATGTTGCCGAGCGGCTGGGTTTGAAAGAATTACCGAAACGCGCGAATCATCCGCTCACGATTACTTTTGCGGTCGGCGGCGCCGGCGCGCAGCGTGAAATTGGGGCAGAAGCTATGAAAAGTTTGCGGCAGTATATTTTAGAAGAAAAAGTGCGTCTGAATTTAATTGCCGGAATTCATAGCGAGGTGCGCGATTATTTTGTGGAAGAAGCGCATAAATGCGAATAAAAAAAAAAAATGGGGAAATTTATACGCGTGCAATTTTCAAAAACTAAAGAGCAA